>CAYONU010000023.1:0-16912 GCA_964405445.1 uncultured Caldisericales bacterium
ACAAAGCCTGTTATTATTCCTAAGTGGGGGAGAACAGTTGTTCCTATACGTGCAATAGTAGAAGCCCTGGGCGGCACGATAAAATGGGACGGAAAAGATAAAAAAGTTACGATAAACTTCAAGGACACAACGATATTGTTATGGATAAATAAACCGCAGGCAGAAGTAAACGGAGTAATAAAGTGGATTGACCCGAATAATCATGATGTAAAGCCGATTATCATAAACAGTAGAACAATGCTGCCCTTGAGATTTGTTGCGGAATCTTTAGGCTGCAAAGTAGATTGGTATTCAAAGACGAGAACAATAATGATTTCTATGGCGAAACCTGCGGAGAAAGAAAAAGCAACGATTGTATTCGCAGTTGGTGGAGCACCATCAGAAATTGATTACTGGCATAAAGTTGTAGGTAGCTTTGAAGAGGTAAATCCTAATATTACGGTGGATTTGCTGAGGCAACCAATGGATACGGGAACAAGAATGCAGACTCTCATAACACCTTTGAGCGGTAAAGAGGCAACGCCTGATGTTTTCCTTATGGATGTAGCATGGGTTGGTCAATTTGCAGCATCTGGATGGCTGGCGCCGTTAAATGGTTTTGTTTCGAAGGATAACTATGATCTTTCCGTATTCTTTAAGAAGACACTTGATTTTGCTGACACATATAAGGGCAAACTTTGTGCGCTGCCTGTCTATATTGATTCGGGTTTGCTGTATTATAGAAAAGATCTATTAAAGAAATATGGTTACACAGCACCTCCAGCTACCTGGAGTGACCTTGTTGAAATGTCGCAGAAAGTACAAAAAGGCGAAAGAAAAGATAATCCGAAGTTCTGGGGGTTTGTGTGGCAAGGTAAACAGTATGAAGGTCTTGTCTGTGATTTCCTTGAATACATTGTGAGTAATGGTGGAAATATCCTGGATAAAGATGGTAATCCAATTATTAATTCTGACAGTAATGTTAAGGCACTAACCTTTATGAGAGACCTAATACAGAAATACAAGGTTTCTCCCCCTAACACATACACCGAGATGACAGAGGAACCTGTAAGAACAACTTTCCAGAGTGGGAATGCATTGTTTGAAAGGAACTGGCCTTATGCCTGGGGGCTTCATAATGCAGCTGATTCTCCAGTAAAAGGCAAGGTAGGTATTGCTCCATTACCTCACTTCCCAGGTGGTGAAAGCGCGGCTACGCTTGGTGGGTGGCATATTGGAATGAATGTTTATTCAAAGCAGAAGGAAGCAGCATGGGAATTCATTAAATTTGTTGAGTCCTATGAAACAGAGAAAGGTTTCGCGATGAATCTTGGATGGAACCCTGGAAGGAAAGACGTATATAATGATCCGGATGTTGTTGCTAAAGCACCGTATCTTAAAGACCTGAGAAAAGTTTTTGTTGGTGCTGTGCCAAGACCTGCTGTTCCTTATTATACCAAACTCAGTGACGTAATACAGAGATATGTGAATGCAGCTATAGCTGGTAAGATGGATCCTAAAGAAGCGCTTGATAAAGCAGAAAAAGAGATTAAAGATATTATTAAGCAGTACGGCGGAGGATAAGAGATTTAGGCAATGAAACAGGGGCATAGAAGCATTTATAAAGGTAAAGGTACGCATAAGTATAAGGCATCTGAAGAGCGCCTTGCATATTTGCTTCTTGCCCCTGTTGTTATCCTTGTTGGAGGTTTAATTCTTGTACCTGTCATTGGTACGCTCATATCAAGTCTTTACAAGAATATTACATTTCTTCCCCCTGTAAAGTTTATAGGATTGGGTAATTACAAAAGACTACTTACTGATATGCATTTCTGGCATTCCACTTATGTTACTGTACTTTTTGCAATTGTAGCCGTATTTTTTGAAACTGCATTGGGTATGTTCTATGCAATTGTAATAAACGAGAAATTTCGCCTACGTGGATTAATGAGAGCAATTGTTCTCATTCCCTGGGCAATTCCTACAATCATCTCCGCAAGGACGTGGCAACTCCTCTACAATTATAATTACGGTCTTTTAAACTATGTTTTTGTACATTTCCATTTGTCACATCATGCAATTAACTGGCTGGGAACATCAACGAGTGCTTTTAGTTCAATTGTAGTAGCAGATGTATGGAAAACTGCACCATTTATGGCAATTCTGTTTTTGGCAGGCTTACAAGCTATCCCTGAAAGCCTATATGAAGCGGCGAGAGTTGATGGTGCTTCTATATCACAGCAGTTCTGGAGAATTACACTTCCATTGCTGCGTCCAATTATTGTCATTGCATTAATTTTCAGAACGATTGATTCACTTCGTATCTTTGATTTGATTTATGTACTTACTGGTGGTGGGCCTGCAGGTTCTACATCCTCTGTATCAATATATGGTTTTAAAGCGTATATTTTAGGAGACTTTGGGTATGGTTCTACTGTTTCAGTGTTTACCTTCTTTCTTATTCTTATCTTCACAATTTTTTATCTTAAGGCGGGACACTTTCAGGAAGGACTAAAGAAATGAGTGACAGGAGAAAAAAACAATTAATTGTATGGATTGGCTCAATTATTATTGCTTCAATATGCCTCATCCCATTTATCTGGATGCTCATTGTTTCCTTTGGAAAGAATCCGAATTTTCTTGCCTCTAATAAGGTTCCGTACATTTTTACACTAAAAAATTATATAGAAGTTATTACAACGCATGACCTGCACGTGATGGATTATTTCAAAAATAGTTTGATTATAGCAGGCATAGTTACCATTGCAGCGGTTGCCATTGCAAGCTTTGCAGGATACGCCGTTTCAAGAATAAAATTCAGGGGTAAAACAGCTATAATACTTGGTGTACTTGGCGTCTCAATGTTTCCTCAGATCAGCATTGTTGGTTATCTCTTTAAGCTTATGACTAAAATTCACTGGATCAATACTTATCAAGCACTTATTTTCCCCTACATTGCATGGGTAATGCCTATTTCTCTCTGGATACTGGTAAGTTATTTTATGCAGCTTCCTACTAACTTAGATGAAGCGGCGATGATGGATGGAGCAAGTAGAATACAAACCTTACTAAAGGTAATTATACCTATATCTGCACCGGGCATCTTTTCTACTTCTCTTCTCGTATTCATTTCTGCCTTTAATGAATTTATGTTCGCCCTTATGTTGACCTCCGACTATCATGCACGTACAATGCCTGTAGGCATAGCATTGTTTCAAGGGCTTCATGGTGAAATTCCTTGGGGGCAGATTATGGCATCATCTGCTATTGCATCTGTGCCTTTGGTGATATTGACTCTTATCTTTCAGCGGTACATTGTCCAGGGCCTTACTACGGGAGCATTAAAAGGATAAAAATCTTTAAATTGGATACAATTTCATCATTTCTTCATATATTGGTTTTAAAAAAGAATGAGTTTCCGGGACAGATGAGAGAGTGGGTTTATCCGAAACACCGAATACAACTGCCCTGTTCATTTTTGCAATCTCGCCTATTTCATATACTTCTTTTGTTGCCATGATTTCTTCCTTTAAAAGTCTTTCTTCAGATACGTCATCCGTAAGAAAATCCATACGTCCTATCGTACTTCTGAATTCTTCCTTTCTAAATGTGGGAAATGGTGTTGGATTTCCCATCTCAATGTTTTTTCTGATGCTTGCTACAATATTTTTAAGCAATTCATTCTTTATCCTGCATCTTTTAAAAAGCGAAAGAGGTCCTTTTATCATTCCTAATTCAAAATCTTTTTCAAATTGCCTTAGATCTATCGCACCAGAATAAATTATGATACTTGCAATAGAGACAATATCTTGATTATCATTTGTAAGTGAATAGAATTTCTTTGTGTTTATCTTTGAATAAATTTGCGAGAAGTTTCCTCTATCGAATGAAGGAAAGATTTTCTTTGCAATGGAAATAACAGCGTCCATTCGTGCATTGTCAATTGCCTTATCATTTCTTCCTCTTGCCCCGATAAACGTTTTGTCAATATCAATAACAACTACTGTACTATAATCAATATGGAAACCTATATCCTTTATTTCTTCTAAAATGTGCTTTAGGTTTGACCATTTTGTATTTTTTACAATGTTTTCTTCAAACTCTACTTTATTTTCTTTCTTTTCCTGTGTAATGATACCTGCTACTTGATATGTGCCAAGCTCTGTAAATGCTTTAATTACTCCGCCATCACTCATCTCTGTGTCCCCTATGTAGAGTATCTTTTGGAATGGACGTATGGACTGAAAGATATAAGAAAGTGCTTTTACATAATCCGGAGGATTTTCTTTTTTCCTAGGAAGATATGAAAAGCCCAATTTTGACCGAATTTCATCGAACTGTGGTAAACTTTTCTTTACAGGATTTAACTCTCTAAATACAATATAATTTTCGTAGATATCATTGAGCTTTACTCTCTTATACATTGAGCTTTCTCTCTTTTTGGAGGAACTCTGCATTTAGGATACTTCCGCCTGCTGCACCGCGTATTGTGTTATGAAAAGTTAGGGTAAATGTTACTGTAAACATTTTGCTCTGTTTGATATTGCCAACGGTTACACTCATTCCCTTTCCGTTGTTTCTATCAAGCAACGGCTGAGGACGGTCAATTTCTTCTCTTAGTATGATAGGTTTCTTTGGTGCAGTATAGAGGTTGTACTTCTGCGGCAAGGCCGTAAAACGTATTAATG
Organism: uncultured Caldisericales bacterium; assembly: GCA_964405445.1. Taxonomy (GTDB): domain Bacteria; phylum Caldisericota; class Caldisericia; order Caldisericales; family Caldisericaceae; genus CAJXKN01. The sequence continues at coordinate 4,668 of CAYONU010000023.1, forward strand.
CATCTTTTATTTGTTGTATTGTTGCTTTTTCTTTTGTCTTTACAAACACAACTTCTGTGTGTCCGTCTCTTACTGCTACCCTGTTGCAGCGTGACTCAATGTCAAAATCTGCACTGATAAATCTATTGGTAAAATTGCCTAAAATCTTTTTTGTTTCTAATTGAAGTTTTTCTTCTTCCTTTTCAATATAAGGTATTACATTGTCGTAGATGGAAAGGGCAGGCACACCGGGAAAGCCTGCACCGGATATTGCTTGCATTGTCACGGCAAGAACTTTTTCAATACCAAACTGGTCCTTTATTGCTTTCAATGGAATGACAAGCCCTGCAGTAGAACAGTTCGGGTTTGTTATAATAAATCCTTTTCTGTTTTGATGTTTTGTAGCAGCGAAATGAGAGGGATTTACTTCCGGCACGACGATTGGTACAAAAGTATCATACCTGTGGCTGCTTGCATTGCTAAATACAAAATGCCCTTTTTTGCTGAGTTCATCTTCTATATTAAAAGCAATCTGTGAGGGGAGTGCTGAGAACACAATTTTTGTAGGTATTTCATCCTCGAGGGACCCAAGCTTTATGTTTTTTGTACTTTTTGGTATATCACCTTCAATACGCCAGTTCACTGTATCCTCGTATTTCTTTCCTCTCCGCTTAGTTGATGCAAAAAGAGCAACTACTCTAAACTGAGGATGATGACCAAGAAGTTGTACGAATCTTTGCCCGACAATGCCTGTTGCACCTAACACAGATACGTCTATCATAATTCCCTCCCTATATGGATGATATCCGAAAGTACTCCTGCTGCAGTAACTTCTGGGCCTGCGCCAATGCCCTTTATCACAATAGGCTGATTGCCATACCATTTTGTATAGATAAAGAATAGATTATCTCCTGGGTTAAGGTATGCCCATTCAGATTGTCTTGGGAGCACCTTAATATTAATCTTTGCTGTATGCGAAACATTATCGATCTCTGCAATAGGATATACAATACCTTCCTTTGATAGTTCTTTTAAATTATCTGAGAAATCTTTTAATTCTTCTTTTTTAAATGTTTCTAAGTTATCCGATTGGACAAACTCTTTAAACGCAACATCCCTTTTTTCTATCTGCCCGCCTATGAGTCGTGCAATAATAACTGTTTTCCTCAAAATATCCATTCCTTTTAAATCGTCAATTGGGTTCGGTTCCGTATAGCCTTTTTTTATAGCAAGAGACAGTGCCTCAGAGAAGCTCTTTCCTTTGTTTATTATACCGAATATAAATGACAATGAACCACTGGGCAATAGAGTAACACTTTTTATCGTATCGCCCGTTGCAATAAGTTGTTTTATCGTTTTAATTACAGGCAGCGCAGCACCTACTGTTGTTTCAAATAGAGATTTACCTTTATTATCTGTAAACAACTTGAACGTTTCGTAGTCCTTTGTGAGATTTTTCTTATTTGAAGTAACAACGTTAATACCATTTTCAAGCAGTTTAATCAAATTGTCTGTAAGTGTATCTGCATTTGTTACATCTACAATAACTGTATTAGCTGGTAAAGAATGAAGCCTTTTTAACGGTACTTTTCCTTTCTCAGGAAAATCAAACTGTTTTTCCTTTAAAAGTTTCTCCGTTTCATCAGAAATAATAAAGCAGTTGCTCCTTGCAGCTCCAATATAATGCAATTTTACATTTGTTTCTCTTTCAATCGAATTCTTTTTCCTTAAAATAATTTCTGCAAGTGATTTACCTACATTTCCCATACCAAACTGGAAGATATTTACGATTTTGCTTCCTTTTGTTTGATTTTTGCCTAACCCTAACTTTGTGTGTATTGCGTTAATCGCTTTCTCTGCTTTATTCCTTTTTACTACAAATGAAAGGTTGTATGCAGAGGAGCCTTGAGCGATTGCAATTACATTAATGCCGTTATTCCCCGTTGTTGAGAAGATTTTCCCGGAAGTGCCGGGTGTATTTGCAATACCTGGTCCAACTACCGAAATAAGAGCAATATCCTCGGTATGTGAGATGTTCTCAATTGTTTTCTCTAAGAGTTCTGCTTTAAGTTCTTTTTTTAGTGCTTTTAAAAGTGGTTTTGTATCTGTTTTGTTAACGACAAAACAAATGTTTTGCTCTGAAGATGCCTGTGAGATCATTAGTACATTGCTTTTCGTCTCATATGTACATTTGAATATACGTGCGACGATGCCAGGAATGCCAATCATACCTTTTCCTTTTACATTAATTAAAGAGACACGATCAATCATTGTAATGGACTTTATATTTCCCTCTTCCTTTATATTTCCCGTAATGAGGCTACCTTCAAAGTCTGGCTGGAATGTATTGAGAATTCTTATCGGCATTTTCTTATCCACTGCTGGCAAAAGTGCACGTGGATGAATTACATTTGCACCATAGTATGAGAGTTCAGCTACTTCATTGTAAGATATTTCTTTTATAGATGAAGCATTCTTTACAATTTTTGGGTTTGCTGTCATTATGCCATTTACATCTGTCCATATCCACACTTCTCTTGCATTGAGCAAACTTCCTATGATCGTTGCTGTGAAATCGCTGCCTCCTCTCCCAAGAGTTGTAATAGCATTAGCTTCTGTACTTCCAATGAATCCTGTTACGACAGGTGTAATATTATTTTTGAATAATCTTGAGAAGAGATTCTGTGCTTTCTTTTGAGAAACATTATATAAAGGAAGTGCACTGCCAAAGTTATCATTTGTAATGAGAAAGTGTGTAGCATCAACAGGGACAGATTTTACATTAATCGTCTGTAAATATTTACTTACGATCCTTGCACTTATCCTCTCGCCAAAGGACTGAATTGTGTCTAAAGCTCTTGGTGTAACTTCTGCTAATACTTCAACACTTTTTAAAATGTTGAGCAGTGTATCTAAAAGTTCATTTACTTCTTCCAAGGTTTTTCCAAACAGAGCATTGCATACATTTGTGTGGCTTTCTTTAATTGCATTGAATATGCCTTTATATGTTCCATCACCTTTTGCTGCAAGTTCTGCTACTCGTATAAGTGCATTTGTTGTACCACTTTGTGCAGACACAACAACAACTTTTGTTTCCTTATTTTCTTTAACAATTTCGCCAACTTTTTTTATTGCTTCTGGAGTACCAACGGATGTCCCCCCGAACTTCATTACAATCATTTGCTTCTTATAATCTCCTCTATCCTTTTTTCTATTTTATCTACATTGTTTTCAATGACTTCCGGTTTATTCATTTCGCTTTCTCTAACGTAGGACAAACGGCCCAGATGGAAATCTGTTGTAGCACCAGGATCTTTTAGAAGATTCCCCGTAAGAATTAAAACAGCTGTATCATTTTCCTTTATTATTCCTTTTTCTACGAGTTTCTTTGCACCTGCAAGTGAAGCGGCAGAGGCAGGCTCACAACCTATTGCGAGTGAATCTAATTGTTTTTTTGCAAGCATTATTTCTCTGTCCGTTACTTCTTCTACAATACCCTTTGTAAAAATAATGCTTCTCTTTGCTTTTTCGAAGTTTACGGGATTGCCGATTCTTATTGCTGTCGCAATAGTTTCTGCTTTTACGGGATGATACTCGTTGAAATGTGTTTTATATGAAAGATAGAATGGATTTGATTGTGAAGCTTGTATCACAGCAAGATGTGGGATTTTATCGATGATATGGAACTTTTTAAGTTCCATAAGTGCTTTTCCAAATGCTGAAGTATTGCCTAAATTTCCTCCGGGCAGAATAATCCAATCAGGTACATCCCATCCTAACTGTTCCAGTGTGTGAATGATAATTGTTTTCTGCCCTTCAAGCCGTATAGGATTCAACGAATTTAACAAGTAAATATGATATTTTGAGGCTATAATTCTTACCATTTTCATTGCATCGTCAAAGTCACCTTTAATTTGGATGGTACGTGCACCGTATGCAAGTGCCTGTGAGAGCTTACCAAAAGCAATCTTTCCTTCCGGGATGAAAACTACTGCTTTTAACCCTGCACGTGCAGCGTAAGCAGCCATTGAAGCAGATGTATTGCCCGTCGAGGCACAAACGACAATTTTGTAGCCATATTTTTTTGCAAATGTTATACCTATAGTCATTCCTCTATCTTTGAAAGAGCCTGTAGGGTTTTCACCTTCATGTTTTGCATAGAGCTTTTTAATACCTAAAATTTCTTTTGGTAACTCATAAAGGTTTGTTTTTCCTTCAGGGAATGTGATGATTTCATCCTCATTAAAATCAAAAACAAGTTCTCTGAATCTCCATACTCCACTCTGGTCAATTTTTTTATTGCTTGCTTTCCTTCTCTCCCACAGATCCTTAAGATAGGACAGGTCTCCCTCTTTGTCTATATATACATCAAGAAGACCTCCACAGTCACACAAATAGCGTGGTTTATCAATTGGGTATTCTTTTCCGCATCTTACGCACTTTAGTATTCTTTTCATATTGAAGTGAATTATACAATAAATTTAATATTTTTCAAACGGGCAGAATGTAAAAAGGCACACCTTTTGAGTATGCCCTCATTACAAACAGATATTAATGTGCCTTCTTTACGGTTTTTCTTTATTAATTATTTTTACATGCACATTTCTCTGCTTGGGATCTTTGCCGTTCTTTATGCCATCCACAGGGACGATAGCGGTAACAGTTGTATTAAGCTGTGGGAATATAATAATTGTTTTTGTTGATGCAAGATAGATAGGGATAGTTTTTGAAGGAATGAGAATATTCACAGGAGCTCTTGCTGCATATGTAATAATATGTGGGAATGCAGCTTCAAGGATGTATCTGTATGCCCAGTAGCCTTTTGTTACATCGGGAAACATTTTTATGTTTTCTAAGCCTTTGTACTGTTCTATCTGAGGAACATCTTCTCTGTATAGAGCCCTGTCAAACATTGTAACAAACTCTGCACGTGTTACTGATTTATTTGGCTTGAATGTGTGGTCTGGGTACCCCTGAATGAGTCCTGCTTTAACGGCAGTATATATGTATTTGTTGAACCAGTCTTCTTGTTTTACATCCGTAAACAATTGTTCTTCCGGTATTTCTGGTTTTAATTCTCTTAGCCTTACAAGTATTGCTGCGATTTCTGCTCTTGTTGCAAAACTGTCAGGACGGAACGTATCTTTTTTATCCCCAAGCATCAGTTTTTCTTCATACGCTTTCTTTATGAAATTGAATGCCCAATGCTCCTGCTTAACATCACTAAATGGAGAGAAGTGGTTAAAGATATGTTCTGCATTAAGGCCCAAAGCACGAGTAAGCATTGTTGCTATTTCCGCACGTGTTACTTTTCTATTTGGTTTGAAGTTTTCATCCGGATAACCGATAACGAAATTATGGTGGTACACCTTTAATACTACCTCACAATCTTCCGCCCTTATAGAATGCGAAAGAGTAGAAGTTGTTCCCTTTATATCGCTTGCATTAACAACAATTGTATACATTCCTTCGTTTGTATAATTATGCAGCAATGTAACAAACTTTCCTGTTTCTTTTCCTTTTATCTCTTTTGTTTCATCACCAAAATCCACTGTGTATTTGTATGGAGGAGTGCCGCCCGTAAAGGTAAATACGAATTTAGAGTCAGTATTGATGCAGATGCGCTGAGGCGGGTTGATTGTGATGTCAATGGGATTGGATGGAGTAGGTTTTGGAGGTTTAGGCTGAGGGACTGTTGCACAAATTAATGTTTCAACAGATGATTCTCCCGTAAGCATATCATTTGTGAGAACAGATGCTGTATTTTTTAATATAATACATCCTTGCTGGATATTAGGAAACAAGACTTTATACGTAATTACTTTTTTCTCTCCTGCCTTCAATGTGCCTATCTGCCATACTAAATTTTCATAAGAAAGATTAGAAGCAGATGAACTTACTTTAGGAACCGAAGAGATAAAGTGTTCTAGAGACGGCAATTTATCTTGGACTCTTATTTTAAGTGCATCAGATTTTCCCGTATTTGTAATTCTTATCTGGTAAGTGCCAACTGAACCAGGTGCTGCTTGCTTTGGTCCTGTCTTAAGGATTGAAAGTTTTGTAGTGCCTTCTGACTTAGCAACAGCTATAAGAGAGAAAAAAACAAAACATACAATAGAAAGAACTATAAATCTCCTTAAAAATCCTTTCATTAGCATTACCCTCCTTATACAATAAGTTTATTCATTATAACCTAATAAGGACTATTTGCCAAATTGGTTATGAAAGTGACAGTCTGAAGATTCAAATTTGGCTACTGGTCTACTAAATTATGGTATAGTTACAGGTTTTTGGTTTTTTCTGCTGAATGATTCGATAAGTACCGGGGCAATATCCTGAATTTTTTTAAATTCTTCCTTGTTAATATTTTCTTTACTGTATTTTGCTTTATCGAAAAGGATGGTGACAATTTCAAATTCCTCTATTTTTGCATTAAAAATTTTTTCTACTCTTGCAAGAAATTCATCTGGAGTTTCGTACTTATTAATATTTATATCCTTTTTAGAAAGAAGGTACAAAAGGGAAAAATAAAGAAACTTTATATAATTAGAAGGATCTGTAATTTCTTTTAGGGTAGCTGCAATACCCTTCTTATGAATTTTCTTTTTATATTCATTGATCTTTCTCTTTTCGAACATTTCCTCCGGGTAGTTTTCTTTGAAAAATGTATTATATAAAATGTATACGAAATAAATGCCGATGATTATTGCAACAATTATAGTAAGTGTGCTAAGAAAAGATAAGAGGTGTTGAAGATGGTGAGCAAGGCCTGGGTTGTTTACAAGTACACGATTAAAAATTTTGTTTATTGGGATGGCATATGGGAGCGGTTTATTCGTGGTTACATTTGGGTGTCCATTTTGCATTTCCTTTGTTAATACCCGCATAAGAGGTTTGATTACTTTGAAAAATATGAAACTTGCGGTTGCAATAAGGAATATAAAGACAGAGATGGAAGTTACAGCTTCTTTTACAAGCGAAGCTTTATTCTTCTCTGTACTATGGCTTTTTATGAGGAACATAATTAATATTACAAGTACGATAATGATGACGAAATTTATCAGTATCATCTTAAAGACTGGCATCTGTTGGTATAATCCTTTTCCAACGTTTAAAGCGACTTTTAAGCTTCCGTTTCTCGAGAATACAGTTCCTGTATTTGTTGAGATACCGGAAGAACCAGGTGAGACATTTGTTGTATTTGAAGAAGGGGTAGAAAATAAAATATTGTTAATTAGACTTGCTAATGGTTTTTCGAAGGTGCCTTTCAATTTCAAAGGTATAAAACCGAGCAAAACAGTGGGAAATGTATATATCGCTGTCTTTTTGTTTAATAGGCTCCTACTCTTGAATGTATGCAAAAGATACAGATATAAAGCAGCAAATGGAATGAGATTGAAAAAAATGTTCAATCTTAATAAAAATACGTTCAATATAAATACTGATGTTATAGAGAGAAATTCATTGAATTTTATTAGTGAGAGAAGGGAAAAAGCAAATAATGCAATTGCGATGATACTGCCAAGGATAAAAATAGAGTATAAGGATAGGGGAAATGAGATTGTTCCTTTTGCTACCGAAGGAAAATAAAAAAGTGAAAAGACCTGTAGAGAAAATAAGCCATATATTAAATTACTAAAAATCATTATCTTACCTTCTCCAATTTACTTGCATAATCCTTTCCTAAAATTGGATAAACGTATATGCCATCTCTCGCTAAGGCCTCTTTTGATCTGCCTAATACCTCTTTGTAGTATGCTTCTTTGAAATAGTAGTAAGGAGGCTTCTCCTTTGGGAGTACGAATGTATTATCCGGAAGTAAAACGATGTTCAGCCGTGATACGTATGGTTTCAATTTAAGGAGTGCAAGCATTATATTTTTTGTTAGGTCCTTCTCAATGAAGAATAATTCTGTACCGGATCCGATTTTAAGGAGTAAACTATTAATAAACTTTAAAGTATCCTCTGCATTGTAGCTGCTTGCAAGAGCCAAGGCTTTTAAAAGTTGCATCAGATGAAATGATCCTCTCCTGATGTTTATATCATCAGATGGTCTACCATTTATTATTGCGCCAACCGGCAGGTGGTGATGAACGGCATAATATGCGATAGATGCAGCAATTGCACAGGAAGCGTCCTGAAACTGCAAATTTTTCTTATACAAGTCCACAGCAATTTGTATCTGTTTGGAAGCTGTAAAATCCAATTCTTTAACAGTGAGTTTCCCCCTATGTGCAGTTTGCTTCCAGTGAATCATTGACAGGGGGTCCTGAGTTGTGTAATCCCTTACGCCGGCAATTGACGTATAATCTCTGTTCAGCTGAAATTTTGCCTTGATGCCATTCACTGGCTCCGAAAGGTATATGTTAAGCCTTTCAAACGGAACAATATAAGGAAAGACAAATATTCTGTGTGTTACGGAAACGACCTCTCTCTTAACGAAAAGATTTAATGGATCGGATATATGAACGATGAATTCCCCTACATCATAAACACCCCTTCTGTTGGCTATGAATTTTATTGCACCTTTTAGCGTACTCTTCCTCACAAACTTCCTTTTTTCTTTTTCTCCTTTAAGAGGGACAATATAGTACGGATAAGAAAGCATTATAAGGAACACAAACGGAACTGAAAAATCAACTCTTAATGTATAAAAAAAATTTAGTGTATCTTTTTGATGCAATGTGTATACATTCACCTTTGTTTGTAAAGAAACTTTTCCTTTATTTATTGCATTGCTATAAATAATAAAGTAAACAATATACAGGGCAGTAACTACATAGAAAGCTCTGCCAAAAATCAAAGAGCAGATCAAAAGAATAATGAGATACCCTTTAGCTCCCTTTGTCAATTAAATTTTCCTCTCTACTGTAATCTTCTAAGATTGGAACTTTTACACTTTTTATTACCTCATCCATAACCTTATCTACGGTAACACCCCTTAATTTTGCATCTGCTCTTAGAATTACTCTATGGTTGAAGACATCTTTCACACTTTTCTTTACGTCGTCGGGCAGTACGAAATTCCTTCCGCTGAAATATGCCCAGGCCTGAGCAACCCTCATAAGGAAAAGAGAAGCTCGTGGACTTACTCCAAGATACAGATCCTCGTGAAATCTTGTTGCACGCGAGATATCTACAATATAGCTTGTGATAAGTGGATGTACGTAGACTTTTCTTACATCCTCTTGCATCTTGAGGAGCTCTTTTACGTTGGTTACTGGTTTTAAAGAATCAATGGGGAATTTTTCTTTTTTCTTCAGAAGAATTTCTTCTTCCTTGTTTTTGTCAGGGTAGCCTATCGAAAATCTCATAATGAACCGGTCAAGCTGAGCTTCTGGTAGAGGAAATGTCCCTTCGTATTCAATAGGGTTTTCCGTCGCAATAACAATAAAAGGTTTTTCTAAAGTGTAGTCCACTCCATCAATTGTTACTTTGTATTCTGCCATTGCTTCAAGAAGAGCAGACTGAGTTTTTGGCGTTCCTCTATTAATTTCGTCGGCAAGGATAACATTGGCAAATACCGGACCAAACCTCACTTTAAATTCATCACTTTTTCTATCAAAGATTGTGATACCTGTAATATCTGTTGGCAGTAGATCCGGGGTAAACTGAATCCTTTTAAAGCTTGTAGAAAAGGATAAAGACAACGCTTTTGCAAGTGTTGTCTTGCCAGTGCCGGGTACATCTTCAATGAGCGTATGACCGTCGGAAAGGACAGAGACAATTATTTTATCAATGGCCTTATCTCTTCCGATAATTACTCTTTTAAGATTTTCCTTTACTTTATTTAACATATTTATACTCCTCTCCCAAATTTCTAAAATTCATACAACGATTTATTATACACCAGTCCAAAAATTTGTAAAATAAGCAAAATTCGTTAAAATAAAATATGAATATATTTTTGTTTACCGGTATATTGCTTTTTCTGGCTATATACTCTGGAAGGTTTTTTCACAAAATAAAACTCCCTGTTGTTACAGGTTATATCTTAATTGGATTTATACTAGGCAATATACCTATATTTCACACTTTAAGCCCACTTTTTGCAAAAACTACTCTTTTTATTGATGAACTTGCACTTGCAGTTATCTCTTTTGAAATGGGTACGGAATTTTCATTGAAGAAACTAAGAAAAATTGAAAAGAAAGTAGTAATAATAACAACCATACAGGCTATCTTCACGTGGATTATCATTTTTATGGGGCTTAAGTTTCTTGTTCACATACCTGCTGCTATATCTGTGGTTATTGCGTCAATTGGTATTGCTACTGCACCTGACATCATTATACTTGTCACGAGAGAATACAACCCAAAAGGTATACTTTCCGAATATTTAAAAGGGATAGTAACACTGGATGATTTGATTACAGAAATTATGTTTTTCATTTCCATCCCTGTTGCACAAAGTATTATGCAGTTCCATCATTTACAGAGTAACTATGCATTTCTCATAGTAAAGGAAATTGTATTTTCCATTGCCCTGGGCATAGGGCTTGGCATCCTTTTCGCCTACATAGCAAGTGAATTTAGAAGGCTTAGAGTTCTTTTTGCAGTCACAACAGGATTTATCTTTGTTGTAATAGGCATATCTCTCTTGCTTAAATTACACATAATTCTTGTAACAATCATAACTGGTGTTACGTTTACAAACCTTTCGAAGGAAAAACGTATTATTCATGAAGTTCTAAGTCAAATCGATGCACCACTCTTTATTATCTTTCTTATAGTAAACGGTTCTGCTCTTTCAGTAAAATTAATCTACGAATCTCACTTTTTAGGAGTCGCTTTTATCCTCACAAGAGGTATTGGTAAGGTATTTGGTGGCTTTATTGGTGGTACTGTAACGAATCTCAAGCGTAATCTGAGAAATGCTATTGGATGGGGACTACTTCCTCAATCAGAAATTAGTATATACCTTGCAGTACTTGCTAGAAGTATATTGCCATACTATGGAAATACAGTATTTGTAGCAGTTATAACAGGGGTAATGTTCTTTGAAATTATAGGTGCTCCCGTACTAAAAGGTCTCCTTATGGAAAAAGTTTGAAATATTTTGAAAAGTATCTTTGATTATTTTTTCAAACTGCCGGACTTTTGGAATGCTGCTTCTTCATACTCCTCTAATAAATCATTAATGAGCTCTCTAACAGAAATAATTTTGTTTACGCGCCAAGCATTTGCTCCGACAAAGACAAATCCTTCTTCAAGGTTTCCGTTTTTGGCATTAGTTAATGCTCTTGCAATACAGTATGGAGACTTTCTATAGTCACACGGTTTTAAACATTTCCAAGGACAATTAATCGGTCTCCTGATACCTTTACTTACATCGTCCAGAAACTTGTTTCGAATTGCTCTTCCCGGCATTCCTACAGGGCTGTCGATAATAACAATATCATCCTTTTTACATTTCAAATAAGCTTCCTTAAACTCTTCGGATGCGTCACATTCATAAGTTGCAACAAATCTTGTTGCCATCTTTACCCCACTAGCTCCTAATTGCATAAATTTGTAAATATCTTCCCCGGTATATATACCACCTGCTGCAATAACTGGGATTTTTTTGTTAAATTGTTCTTCAAAAGGCTTAACAGCAGAAATGACCTTTGGTAATATTCTCTCCAGTGTGTAATCGGGGTCGGCAATTTGCTTCTTTTTAAAGCCAAGATGCCCTCCTGCTAATGGTCCTTCGACGACAACAGCATCTGGTATATAGTTGTAATGCCTTGCCCAATATTTAAATATAATAGTTGCAGCTTTTGCTGAAGATACAATAGGAACAATTTTAACAACATTACCTCTTAACTTTGACACTAGTGTTTTTGGCTTTTTCAAGGGAAGGCCTGCACCAAGAAAAAGAAGATCTGTTCCTTCCTCGATTGCGACTGATGTAAGTGCATCAAAATCAGTGAGTGCAACCATTATGTTCACTCCGATAATCCCGCTTGTTTTTTCTCTTGTCTTCCTTATTTCTTTTCGTAAAGCTCTCTCGTTTGCTTTATGAAAGTTAGCTGCAAAGTCAGGCTCAAGCATACCAATGCCTGCAGCTCCAATAACACCAATACCACCTTCATTAGCAACGGCTGACGCTAATCCTGATAAGGAAATACCAACGCTCATCCCCCCTTGAATAATAGGGATACGTGCTTTCAAATTACCTATTTGCAATTCCGGTATCTTTAATTTCATGTGCAAGATTTTTTAGTACCTCAATAATATTATAATGAAAAGTTGTTTTTCTCCAAGAGAATGCAAAATTTTTT
>CAYONU010000024.1:0-16520 GCA_964405445.1 uncultured Caldisericales bacterium
TAAAATACAGCAGGTACACTTACAGGTGCTTTTTTATAAACTCTATACTTTTTTCACAGATTAAATCTTTATCGAAATCCATTGTTGCTACATGGTAGGAATTTTCGAGCCATACAAGCTGCTTGTCTTTCGAAGAAATATGATTCATCGTATACTCTGCATTATCAAGCGGAACAACATGATCTCCACGCGATTTAAAAATCAAGGTAGGTTGAGTTACCTTTTTAAGATCGAAGCGTACTATATTAACGAGCTTCGCCATTTCATGGGCTCCTTTTGAAGGAGTTTTATCATATGCAATTTCTTTTTTCGAAGGATCCTTTATATCGGAACCAATTGCGGGGGCAGACTTTACGAAATATTTGATCACGGGAAGAAGCGGAACACGCCAATCATGCAATAGAATTGCATGATTAATTAAAACCACTCCATAGATTTCAGGATGTTTTTCAGCAAGATATAAAGAAAGAGTCCCTCCCATTGAAAGCCCTGCAACAAATATTTTATCAGCTCTATCCTGAAGTTTCTTAAGTCCTTTTTCCGCATCATTGATCCAGTCAGCATATTTCACGTGATTCAAGTCTTCCCATTTTGTACCATGCCCCGCAAGACGAGGCCCTTCCACATTAAACCCTGCCTTGTAAAGACATTTACCAGGATAAATAACGCTACTTGTCGTACCTGTAAAACCCTGAAGCATAAGAATCCCCACATCGGAATCACTACTGAAAGAGAATGGCTCTCCACCTTTCATTATTTTCATTCCTTTTTATCTCCTTTTAAAGCAAACTTTTTCTTTAGGTGCTTTGTTTCCAAAACCTCACAGTGATTTTTCAACTTAAGTACTCCTTTTGTTACAGTTTACTTGTTTTCACAGAGAAATCAAGTACCTGTAATTTTCTATGCTTCAGTTTCCAAATGAAACCATTTATAAAATAAAAAGTAGAGACCAATTGCAATAAAAGAGCCTAAAATATCCGCTATAACATGCTGCTTTAGGAATTGCGTTGATAGCACTATGAGAACAGCCCATACAGCCATTATCCATGCCATCACTTTATAACGTTTTTTTACAAACCAAAAAGAAGCAACAAGGGCAGATGTCCCGCAATGCAAACTGGGGAAGCAATTATAAGGATTATCGCTTTTATACAGTTTGATTACCTGATCAACATACCAGTTTGTACCAGATGTAAGAGTCGGGCGTGGCACCTGAGTTTGAAAAACAATGTATACACCGTTACTAATAAGAAATAGTGAAATCATTGCAGTCGCAAGTGCAGCAAAAATTTTAGGGTGGAAAACAAAGAAAAAAATTAAAGTGATATAAATTACAGGTTCAAGAGAATTATATATCACAATGAACTGCGGAATAAAGGGCACAGCTCTGTCAAAAGCAGTTTGTAAACAATATATGTGTGCCGTGGGATGATTTGTCAGATTATAAATTTTGGAGCCATAGTAAACACCTATTGCAAGGAAGATATTAATAATGTAAAGCTTCCAATTTTTCTTAAAAAACTCTTTCACCAGATACCTCCTCTTATCTTTTTCTTATTCTACTAAGTTTTTTAAACTAGTCAAATTTATCGTCTTTTTGTTTCGGCAAAATGCCAGGTTGTGAAGCAGAATATACACAATGGAGAACAAAGAAGTAGGTAGATCTTTTTTCGGCAACTTAGACATAATTTTAGCGAGGCAACCAAATAAATTTTATATAGAAAATTATATGAGGTAATAAAAATAAAATCGCTAATTTCGTTGAATCTCAGGGATGGGATACACTTCCGGATGAATTTCTACCGGTTTATTTTTGAGGAAACTAAAATATATTTCTCTCAAAGTACTAACTTTTACTTTTGTTTTAACACTCAGTTCATAAAAATAATATCCGTATTTTTTCTCTATCGGTGCAGGAGAAGGGCCTAAAATATTTATTTTATCTTTGAATTGTCCGGAAAGCACTTTCTTAAAGCTGAGCGCTGTTTCCAGAGTTTTGTATTTTTCTTTTCCCTTAAACGTAAAAATAATGAGGTTTCCAAAAGGAGGGTATGAAAGTTGCTCTCTCATCCAGAATTCTTCTTTAAAAAAATATTCATAATCCATATTTTTAATGGCATTCATAACGTAGTGCTCCGGCAGATATGTCTGTGCAATAATTTCTCTTTTCTTCATTTCACCTAAAGCTTCCGAGACAACTTGAAGTGTATGCATCGCCGCATCAAAAGCAAAATGGTGCAAAAATACATCAAGACTTACAAATCCAAACAAATCTACACTCTTCATAAGAAGGTGACTTAGCAAAAATTCTGTGCCTATAAATACAGTACTTTTATAATTTGCAGAGTCTATAATTTTTCTTTCAGATGGTCTTTCGCTGCTCACCATCTTTACTATCCTTGCAGTAGGGAAAACCCTCCCTACTTGTTCAATCAATTTCTGTATGCCCCCTCCGAAATACTGAATGCTTGTACTCCCGCAACGTGGGCAAACATCCACTGGCTTTGTCTCATAGCCACATATAGGGCAGATGAGTTTATTTTTCTCTTTATCATAGTACAGGGACACATTACAGTTGGGACATTTCATCACATATCCGCATTCTCTACACATTATAAACGTGGCATAAGCTTTCCTATTCAAAAGAAGTGCTATGTTCCCTTGCTTTTCCAACACTTTTTTCATCTGCTGTACAAGGTAGCGTGAAAGCATTCTCCTATTGTGATGTTTGAATTCCCTTCTCATATCCACGACATGAATATTCGGCTTCAACCTTTTCCCTATCTTTGTCTGCACTGCTCCTTTTTCAGAGAGAAAAAAGATATTCTCCTCAGGTATCGTGGATGAAAAAATAAGTCTTGTCCTTTCAAGTATAGCTTTCTTTAGCGCAACAAGCAACGTATTAAAAGGAAGAAAATCACCCTGCTTGAAGTAACGTGATGATGCATTTTCTATTACAATGAGACTCAAATTATTGATCCTTATAAATAATGAAAACGGTGTAGCAAGTACAATGCGCTTTCCCGCAACATTTACCTCTTCTAAAAGGCTTCTCTTGCTTTTTCCTTTCCACACAAAAACACTTTTGCCAAAAATACTACGATACTCACTCTCCACCCTTTGAATAAGAGCAAGCTCCGGGAATACAATTAGCACTTTGCCATTATCCGGAATTTCCTTTCTTATTATATCAATGATCTGTCTATTTCTTTCTTTGAGACTACCTCCCTGCATAAATTCAGGCATTGGAGGTTTCCCGCTTTTTTCAATAAAATCCTTAATAGAGAATGGCACTTCTTTGAGAATATTATTTGCAAGCAATGAGTCAAGTGTTTCTCTTCCATGCTTGATTCCTTTTATTAGACTCCTTTCATCCAGAACTTTTGTTTCTGTACTTTTTAAGCGCGTACATATCAAGGCAGCACTTGAAAGGAATTTTTTCCCAATATTTTGTATAGCATTTTTTGTTGCTTCTTCATCCTTTACAAATGCAATGTATCTTATTATTGTCCTTGACTCTATTATTGTACGTTCCGCTATATGCAAGCGCACGAGCTCACCTGCCCAACGCAGTCCGGCGTTACTAAAATTCCTTTTAATAGCAGGTAAAGAAGTAAATTCTTTTTCAGATACATACTGTAAGAATTCTTTTTTATCCTCCTTTGCACTACCGAGCAATTCCTTCAGCTTTTCAAAATCAATGCAGCGTATGTATCTTTTATATCTTTTTTGCACAATAGTTTTTATAAATTGGTTGACTAAGAGATGGAGGGGTATAAAATATTCTTCTGCAGTAAATAAAAAAAGGTCCCTTATCTTTTTATCAAATAACGGGGCTTCTGCCACACCTGAAATATCCTTTACTTCCCTAATGCCTTCGGGCAATGTTTCTGTAATGTCAAAAACAAAACCCGAATGGAACTGATCCTTTCCTCCAAATGGCACAATGACTCTGCTGCCTATCTTTACCGAGTGATAAAAAAAAGGAGGAATCCTATAATAGAACATATCTTTGTTTAAGATAAGCCCGTCAATAACGATTCCTCCGTATAATTCTTTATTATCCAAGCTTTTTGTGTAGTTCCTCTACAAGGTCCGTCCTTTCCCAGGTAAATTCCGGTTCATTTCTTCCGAAATGCCCATACGATGCAGTTTTCTGATAAATAGGTTTCAAAAGATCAAGTCTCTTAATAATGCCTCGTGGCGAAAGATCTACGAGCTCCCATAGTGCTTTTTCAATCAATTCATCCTTCGCTTTGCCAGTGCCAAATGTATCCACTGCAAATGAAACAGGCTGTGCTTCTCCAATAATATAAGCTGCCTGTATGAGACACTCATCTGCGAGCCCTGCTGCAACTACATTTTTTGCAAGGTAACGCATCATATATGTAGCAGATCTATCTACCTTTGTTGGGTCCTTACCTGAGAATGCACCACCGCCATGAGGAGCCATACCTCCATATGTATCCACTTCAAGCTTTCTTCCTGTCATCCCTGTATCCGATTGAGGCCCGCCAACAACAAATCTCCCCGTAGGATTTACGTGGAAGCGTGTTTTATCTGTAATAAGATAATTTGGAATTATAGGCAGTGCCACTGCATCAACAATTCTTTGACGTGCCTCCTCTGACATATGGGACGGATCATTTCCATCAAGCAGTTCTTCTGTATGCTGCGTAGAGATTACAACATCTGTTACTTCTACTGCTTTATTTCCCTCATATTTTAAAGTTATTTGCGCCTTGCCATCAGGTCCTAAATAAGGGCCTACATCCTTTGGCTCACCGGATTTCCTTACTTTGGCAAGCTGCATTGTAAGTTTATGAGCAAGCACAATGGACAGTGGCATAAATTCGCTTGTTTCATTAGTTGCATATCCGTACATTACTCCTTGATCACCTGCTCCACCAATATCAACGCCCTGAGCAATGTCAGGTGATTGCCTTCCTACCGCATTGAGTATTGCACAAGTGTGATAGTCAAAGCCGTACCGTGGAGATATATAACCTACATCTTTTACTGTGCTTCGTGCAACCTCTGATATATCTACCCATGCAGTCGTTGTAATTTCTCCACCTACAATGATAAGTCCATGTGTTACATACGTCTCACAGGCAACACGTGCATGCTGATCCTGCCTTATAATTTCATCCAAAATCTTATCAGAAATCTGATCTGCAAGCTTGTCCGGATGCCCTTCCGTTACTGATTCCGTTGTGACAAATCGTATTTCTTTGTCGTTAAACATTTAAACCTCCTTATCTAAAAATTCCTTTAAAAATAATAAAACCTCCCTTGCAATTTTTTGTTTTGTTTTATTTTGAATGGATTTCTTTCTTCCCATTCTGTCCATCATCAATACACTACCTATATCACTTCCCATGTTCGAAGCTTTGTTCGCTATGACGATATCCATCCATTTTTCTTTCATCTTCTCTAAAGCATTCTTTTCAATATCTTCTGTTTCCAGTGCGAAACCTACAATCACTCTATCATCTTTACCAGAAGATAACGTTTTCAAAACATCAACCGTTTGTGAAAATTCTATATTAAGATGAGACGCCTTCTTAATTTTACCTGGGTATGTCTTTTTAGGGATAAAATCCGCTGGTGCTGCTGCCATAATCAAAATATCACTCTTCTTAAAAGCTTCTTTCGTTTTTGCAAAGAGTTCTTTCGTTGTTAACACATAATCAATTTTATCTATACCCACAGGTTCCATATCAATAGGACCTGTAATGAGATGCACGTATCCTCCCATAAGCTTTGCCTCTTCTGCAATGTTTATACCCATTCTTCCCGAAGAGCCATTCGTAATAAATCTCACAGGGTCTATGTATGCTCTTGTAGGACCTGCAGTAACTACAAAGCGTTTATCTTTGAACAATTTTTCTTCTGTGTATGCACAAACGAACTGTACAATTTTCTCCGGGGCGGTAAGCCTCCCCTTACCTACCGTAAGGTTAGCAAGTGCGCCTTCTTCAGGCCCAATGAAAATTATGCCCCTTTTCTTTAGAACATTGATATTCTCCTTTGTTGCAGGGTTCCCAAACATATGCAGATTCATAGCAGGTGCAACAAATATCGTCCCTGTAAAAGCAAGTATTGTAGATAGAGCAAGATTATCTGCTTCTCCTACACTCATCTTCGCGATGGTATTAGCCGTAGCAGGTGCAACAAGAATACAGTCTGCCCACTCAGCAAGTGCAATATGCGCTGATGCACCGCCATCAGTAGCAACAAATTGATCGTTATCCGTGTATACCTCTTCTGCTCCCAATGATGCAAAGGAAAGGGGTGTAATAAATCTCTCCGCACTTTTTGTCAAAATAACTCTTATGCTTTTGCCAGATTTTCTTAAAAGCCTCAGTATTTCAATACTTTTGTAAGCAGCTATGCTTCCCGTAACAACGAGGAGAATATTACTTCTTTTCTTCTGCTTCACGAAGCATTTCCTTTGTTACTTTTGTTAAGCAATCCTTTGAGTAAAAAGGTACATAATCAGGATTTATCTTTGAAAGCATTTCTCCTTGTTTAATAATTTTCTGCATTAATATATATTTATTCTTCTCTACTTTTTTTAAAAGCTCCACGTAAACTTTACTATCGTTCATTGTTTTATTCACCTCTTTATCTATCTATTTTATATAAAATATATATTTCGTCAAGGATGCGGTAGATAATCCATCGGATTCACTGCCTTGTTCCCTATATATACACCAAAGTGAAGATGTGGACCAGTGGACCAACCTGTATCATCTGAATAGGCTATCACCTGCCCTTGTCTTACTTGTTCGCCTTTTCTTACTGCAAACTTTTCAAGATGTGCATAGAGCGTTGACACATTTGAGCCATGATACAGAATGACAACATTTCCATATCCTGTCATCCATCCCGCATATGTCACAACGCCACTTGCCGCAGCTAAAACCTTTGTGCCCGTACCTATTGCAATATCAATACCCTGGTGAAATTCCCTACCTCCCCATATGGGGTTGATCCTCCAACCAAAAGGCGAAGTAATAGGACCTTTCGCAGGCCAGATAAGTCCCGTTTTGAGCACTCTACTATTTTTATTTGCTTCCTCTATAAGCTTTGAGATTAGCGCTTTTTCTTTTTCAATTTCTTCCTCTACCTTGCCCTTTTTCTGTGTATAATTTATCTTTTTGACTTTCAGTATTGTGATAAGCCTGCTTTGCGCTACTACCTCTTCTTTTAGAATTGCTTGCTGTTTTTCTTTTTCCGTAAGAAACTCATTTAAATAATCTTTGCTCGTTGCAAGTTTATCTTCTTTCTGCTTTAACAAATCTCTTTCTTTACTTACATTATCAAGTACATCTTTATTTGAACGAGAGATATAGGAAAGGTATGCAATACGTTCATTGATGGTGTTCGGATCTTTGCCGGAAAACAACAACTCCGAAGGAGAAATTGTAGCAAGCTTGTATGATAGGTTAATAGCAGCCCCAATTTGCTTTTCTCTCTCTGCAATATCCTGATTTTTCTGCTGAATCAAGCTTTCATCCTCTGCTATTTCTGCTTTCAAAGTGTTAACTTTATTTTGTATTACTGATATGTTATTTGAAACTGCATCAATTTCATCTGTGATTTTACCAAGAAGTTGCTCTGCAGTTCTCTTGTTAATATTTACATCATTTATTTCCCTTTTTATTTTTGCTAACTCCATTTTGTATTCCTCTAATTTCCTCTGCTCATCCTTTAAATCTGAATAAGCAGAACGAGGAAAAGATAAAAAAACAATGAGCAAAACAAGAGCTATCAGGCTAATCTTCTTCACTTGATTCTCCTTAATGGAATAATACTGCCTATCAAAGTCAGTATAACAGCAAAAAGCAAAAGTGTCCAATACAACTCCACTACGTTAATGTTGGAGACTTTTTCAGAAAATGGGAGTAATCCTTGAACAATTCCGCTACTCCATATATTTATCCGCTTCAATACAAATATCGACAAAAGCCATGCAACAAATGAGGAAAAAAGTGAAAAAATTATGAAAGGCATTTCAATAAATACTCTATCTGCACCAATGAGCTTCATTACTTTAATGTCTGTTTTCCTTAAATCGACAACAAACGATGTAACACTTTGTATAGTAAAAATAAATTCCAATATTACAACGGATAGAATGGCAACAAACAGAAACTGTATGAGATTGATCAATTTATTAATCTTTTCTGCCGTATCCTTAGAAAATATTACCATATCTACAGTAGGAAAAGTACTTATAATATTCTTTATTCTTTCTCCCGTTGACAGATCGTTTATCTGTATCTTTGCCGTTCCCGGTAACGGATTTTCAGGGAGGCCTGCAATAACATTACTATACTGTGGAAAAAATTTCTCAAAATTTTCTTTTGCCTGCTCTTTCGTTACATATTTTACATTTTTTACTCCGTCTATCTGCTTAATTTCATCTATACATGCTTTTATATCACTCTCACTACCATCCGCTTTAAAGAATACCGTTATAGAAACATTCTTTTTTAGAGTAAGGGATGTTTTGAAAAGCTTATTTCCAATGATATAACTACTGCCCAGAGTAATAAGTCCGATGAGGAGAAATACAATAGAGGTAAGCATTGGTTTTTTACTCTCCCACACAAGTATTACGAATTGTTTTAATATATGGATAAACCTATACATATGCCTTCCCTATAATCCTTCCCCTGTGGAGTTTTATTATTCGCTTGGGCCGACCGTTCATTTGTACAAAGTGGTGTGTTGCCATAACTACAGTAGTACCTTGTTCATTTACAGCCTCTACATACCTCATTACAATCTCTGCCGTATCTTTATCCAGATTGCCAGTCGGCTCATCCAATAACAGAATATCAGGATTGGTGATGAGTGCACGTGCAATGGTAAGTCGCTGTTTCTCCCCCCCAGAGAGGCTCTTTACTCGTTTATACATTTTGTCCTGCAACTTTAACGCATTCAAAACGGACCTTGCTTTTAAACGCATTTTTGAAAAACTTTCTCCTTTAACCTGAATGGGCAGAGTAACATTTTCGAAAACTGTCCTATCGCCGATCAGCATATAGTCTTGATATGCAAAGCTCGTTTTTCTCCGCCATATGTACAGAGGAAATTGTTTTAATATCGGTTTTTCATTATACAGAATCTCCCCCGAGGTAGGTAATTCATCACAGTGAATGAGCCTGAGAAGCGTTGTTTTACCTGCACCGGATTCGCCTGTAATATACAAAAAATCCCCTTTTTCTATCCTGAAGTTTACTTTTTCAAGTGCTGTAACACTATTCTCGTATATTTTTACCACATCTTTTATCTCTATCATATCCTTTCCTTCATTGATTTGAACCCTCTACCTATTACTTCAGACAGCTCTGCAACGATAACAAAACTCTCAGGATCAGTATCCTTAACGACTTTCTTAATCTTTGACACTTCTGTATGAGGTACTACTACAAGCAGTACTTTTTTAATCTCTCCCGTGTATCCACCCATTGCAGTGATTTCTGTAACACCTCTTTTAATCTCCTTGAGTATTGCAGTTTTAATGAGAATAGGTTTCTGTGTAATAATGTACACAGCTTTTGAAAAGGTGAGCCCACTTTGCACAATATCGATTGTTTTATTGCTTACAAGCTCTGCAATGATTGAGTAAAGAGAAATATCAATGTTCCTGAACACAATACCGGCAGATATGATAACTATTACATCAAAAATCATCATTGCCTGCCCAAAGGGTAACCCCGTGTAATCATATATGAGCTGCCCCAGTAAGTCCGAACCTCCCGTTGAACCATAGAATCTGAAAATAATACCTATACCTGCACCCATAAGGAAACCACCGTATATTGTTGCAAGAAAAGGGTCTTTTGAAAGAGGGGGAAAGTACGGGGCAAACAAGTCAACAAAGATTGATGAGAGGAGAGTGCCTAAAATTGTGCCAAATAAAAAATGCCATCCAATTCTTTTTACTGCAGCGATAAGAAAAGGAATATTCATAATAATAACCAGTGTACCGATATGAATAACGGAAAAATAATGGTTAAGTATAACTGCAACACCGATAAAGCCCCCCGGTGCAATATGATTCGGCTCAATAAATGCATCAAATCCTGCTGCATATATTATTGAACCAAGAGTGATACCTGCTACACTTGAAAAAACAGCAATAATTGATTCTCTATTTATATGTCTTTTTATCTTTGAGATATGCCCAAATGAATGCATCCAGATCTCCCTCCAGCACTTTTTCTACCTGCCCCGTTTCAAAGCCTGTCCTGTGGTCTTTCACCATCCTGTACGGTTGAAGTACATAGGAACGAATTTCATTACCCCATTCAGCAGATTTGTGTATGCCCTTTATCTTTTTCAGCCTTTCTCCCATTTCTCGTTTCTTCCGCATAAGTAAACGTGATTTCAGTATTCTCATTGCCATCATTTTATTCTGCAATTGAGAACGTTCATTCTGGCATTCTGCAGTGATACCCGTAGGGATATGTACAATACGCACGGCTGTCGCTACTTTTTGCACGTTCTGTCCGCCATGTCCGCTTGAATGATAAATATCAATTCTTAAATCTTTGCTATCAATATTCACATCAGTTACGTCTGCTAACTCCGGAGTTACTTCAACAAGAGCAAACGATGTATGTCTTCTCCTATTCGAATCAAATGGAGAGATACGCACGAGACGGTGCACACCTGCCTCTCCTTTCAACAGACCGTATGCAAAATCACCTTTCACATAAAGCATTGCACTTTTTATACCCGCTTCTTCGCCAGGCATCTCTTCCAATAACTCTGCTTTAAACTTCTTCCTTTCCGTCCACCTAATATACATGCCAAGCAGCATTTCTGTCCAATCCTGTGCATCAGTCCCGCCTGCCCCTGATGAAAATGAAACGAATGCGTTTAAACTATCATAAGGACCCGAGAGAAATTGCTCTATTTCCCATTCATTCAGAGCTTGCTCGGCAGCTTCAATGAGGGGCAGCATTTCACCGTCCATTAGCTCTTTTGTTTCATTGGAAAGCTCCTGCATCGTCTCTATATCTTTTTTTAATTGCTCTATTTTTTTGAACTCCCCAATTTTCTTTTTTATAATTGAGAACGCTCTCAGCTTTTCTTTTGCATCTTTTCTATTCCAAAAGTCAGGAAGAGCAGACATCTCTTTAAGATCTTTTACTTCCGCTTCCTTACTTTTCAGTCAAGAATAATCAAGTCCTTTTTCTATACGCTGCAAAAGTAAATCTGTTTTTTTCTTTACATCATCTGAAAGCATACTTTTACCTCTTTCTCTTTTTCTTCAATTTTTTCTTCAGAGCTCTTTTCTTCTTTCGTTCTTCCCTGGAGAGTTTTGATGTTGAATTGGCTTGCGCATTACTCTTAACCTTATCTTCCTTTTCTTCGGTTTGTTCCTGCTCATCATTTCTTCTTACCTGTATCCTATAGAGTGTCTCCACCGTATCTTTCTTTATTCTTTCCATCATTTCATCAAACAGTTTATGCCCTTCAATCTGATATGCAATAAGCGGGTCCTGCTGGCCATATGCACGTAAACCTACACCTTCCTTTAGATCATCCATAATATAGAGGTGATCCTTCCAATTAGCATCAATCGTCCTCAAAAATATATATTTTTCTACATTGCCTGCTAATTCCTCACCCAGAGGTACCATTTTCTCTTCATATATTCTTAACGCGATGTCTTGGACAGATTGCAATATTTCTTCTGACCTTGCGCTATGCAGTGTTTCAAAATCAAGATGTACAGTCCTATTTAAAAGTTGGGAAAGTGCTTTCTCAAGTTCCTCTAATTCTTCTTCGGTAATTTCTACCTCAGGGTTATAGTGAGCAGAAAGAACTGTATTTACCACATCTTTTATCATTGCAAGAATCTCGCTGTGGATTGTCCCTCCCTTGAGAATACGGTCTCTTTCTTCATATATTACTTCTCTCTGCTTCTCCAGAACATTATCGTAATCTAAAAGATTTTTTCTTATACCGAAGTTATAACCTTCTACTCTTTTTTGCGCACGTTCTATCGTACCTGTAAGGATTTTATTCTGAATTGGTTCATTTTCATCAATATTCAATGAATTAAATATCCTTTTTATTGCATCTCCACCAAAAATCCTCAGCAATTCATCTTCAAGTGAAAGATAAAATTGGGACACACCAGGGTCTCCCTGCCTGCCAGACCTCCCGCGTAGCTGGTTATCAATACGACGCGCCTCGTGCCTCTCCGTTCCAAGGATAAAAAGACCTCCTAATTCTTTCACGCCTTTACCCAATTTTATATCCACACCTCTGCCTGCCATATTCGTTGCAATGGTTACTGTTTTATACTGCCCCGCATCTTTTATAATCATTGCTTCTTTCTCATGGTACTTTGCATTCAAAACATTGTGTGGGATACCCTCTTTTTTCAACATAGAAGAAAGTTTCTCCGAATTTCTGACAGAGCGTGTGCCAACAAGCACCGGCTGCCCTTTTTTGTACAGTTCCTTTATCCTACGTACAACTGCCTTAAACTTTGCTCTCTCCGTTTTATAAATAACATCCTCCAGGTCTTTTCTAATGACAGGCTCGTTTGTAGGTATTACATACACATTAAGATTGTATATTTCGCGAAACTCATCCTTTTCTGTATATGCTGTGCCTGTCATACCAGATAGTTTATCGTACATTCTAAAATAATTTTGAAAAGTAATTGTAGCAAGCGTTTGACTCTCACTCTTTACAGCAAGTCCTTCTTTAGCTTCTATTGCCTGATGCAATCCATCGCTGTATCTCCGCCCAGGCATCAGTCTACCCGTAAACTCATCAACAATAACTACTTCTCCGTCCTTTACAATATAATCCACATCTTTCTTGAAATACAGCTGTGCACGTAGCGCTTGATTAATATGTTTTATAATATCTACAAATTTTTCATCGTATAGATTATCTATGTGGAGTATTTTTTCTATCTTATGCACGCCTTCTGGCGTAAGTGCTGCTGTTTTGAGTTTTTCATCACCTTCAAAATCTACATTTTCTTCAAGTTTTCTTACGACTTTTGATACTGTATAGTACATACCAGTTGACTCTTCGGACGGTCCTGAAATAATAAGCGGAGTTCGTGCTTCATCAATAAGAATACTATCCACTTCATCCACTATTGCATATTGAAGAGCTCCTTGCACTATCTGATCTGGAGTAACAACCATATGATCTCGCAAATAGTCAAAACCAAACTCATTGTTTGTGCCGTATACAACATCAGAGTCATAAGCCTTTTTCCGCTCTTCATATGTAAAGTCATGCTGTATGAGACCAACACTAATACCCAGAAACTTATAAATAGGTCCCATCCATTCACTATCTCTTTTTGCAAGGTAGTCATTTACAGTAACAAGGTGACCGCTTTTCCCGGCAATGGCATTAAGGTACAAAGGCAAAGTCGCAACAAGTGTTTTACCTTCACCTGTCTTCATCTCTGCGATATCACCATTGTACAGTACAATGCCGCCTAATAACTGTACATCAAAGTGACGCATATTGAGCGTACGCTTTGCTACCTCCCTCACTACTGCGAATGCTTCAGGCAGAATAGACTGATCGGATTCTCCGTTTGAAAATCTCTCTTTGAATTCAACAGTTTTATGCGCTAATTCTTCATCAGTGAGTTTACTAATCTGCGGCTCAAAACTATTTATAATTTTTACGATCTTCCTGTAATTTTTAAGATTCTTTTTGACAGGATCGAATATATCTAACAGCATATTTACACTTTTGTCTCTATAAGACCGTAATTACCGTCCTTCCTTTTATAAACGACCTTGAGTCGTGCTGTATCTGCATCCTTAAACACAAAAAAATCATGGTCGAGCATCTCAAGCTGAAGTATTGCCTCATCAACACTCATAGGCTTCATAGGAAAAGTTTTAACTTTTACCACATGAGGTAGTGTGCCTTCCACCACCGTTTCTTCTGCTGCTTTGGCTGACTTTCGTAAACTTCCGAGTCTCTCCTTATACCTGCGTACCTGCTTATCCAGTTTCTTTGAAGCATCATTCAAAGCTATATCTACTAAAGTCCCTTTGCCCTCTGCTCTTAATGTCCTGCCCGCAACGTAAAGGGTAACCTCGACTGTATATTGCCCACGCTGCTTACCTACAACGACCATTGCATCCTGGATGTTATTAAAATGTTTTTCAACCTTGCTAAGCTTTCTTTTAATCTTTCCTTCGGTTTCTGGCATCAAACTCTCAATACCTTTTAGAGTAATATTCAGTTTCATACGAAACCTCCTTTTTGTTAAATTATAAGATTTAAAGCAATTTTGTCAATGCGGCGTTCTCTGCTTGCATTCCTGAAAATTACAAACATAAACATCCTATCAAAAAATTAACTTTATGTAGGTATGTTGAATTTTTTTGTTTTTTCTCTATCATATAAAACTGGAAAGAGGTGCAAAATGAAAAGAAAAATAAAAGAAGACATAGCCCTTATGGGGAAAAGACTTTATGAAAGAAGGCTAAACGGCGGATATGGAGGAAATATATCTATAAAAGATAATGATGCAATTTACATCACTCCGTCTGGCGTTCCAAAGGACATACTGAGTTATTCGGATATCATTGTTATGGATTTCAAGGGAAACATTATTGAAGGGCAAGGAAAGCCCTCATCAGAAATGCTGTTTCACATCTTTATATACAAGGCACGGAGTGACATAAATACAATAATCCATGCACATCCACCCATTGCAACAGGATTTGCAATTGCGCATAGGCCCATTCTTGAGCCAGTGCATGAAGAATCGACAATAGTTTTGGGAAAGGTGCCTGTCCTTCCGTATGAGATTACTTCATCGAAAGAGCTTGCAAAAAATGTGAGCGATGCGATTAAAGAAAACAATGCACTGCTTCTTGCAAATCACGGAGCAATCACAGTAGGAGATTCGCTTGAAAAAGCATTCAGAAGAATGGAGGATCTGGAGAACCTCTGCGAAATGTTGCTTGTTGCAGATGCAAGCGGCGGAGCGAAAAGGATACCACCTGAAAAACTTAAAGAACTTTTCAGTCTGATAAACAGAAGAAGCGTTAAAGATCAGGGTTCATAAGAGATACAAGTATAATTAGTAGAATAAACAAAAAATATCAAGGAGGTTTAGTGTCGCAGCCTACGGATTTTTTACGGGTATAAGTCGACAGCAGCATATGAAAACAAGTACAAGATTTCGTTGGATAATATGGACTATTTTTTTAGTTTTAGGTATTTCGCTCTCCCTCATTACAGATTCTTTATTAAAAAATAACGGCTTTGTTTTTAAATTTTCCGCTGCAGGCAGATTGATTGGCTTACTTCTTATATTTTTCTCTTTCTTAATCTCACGCAATACAGGTAAAACATTGAAGAGATATGGAACTATTGGAAAAGTGCCAAAATTTGAAACAAACAAGCTTGCAAGAGAAGGCATTTATTCCTGTATGAGGCATCCGATGCATTTGGGGCTTATGCTATTACCGGAAGGAATTGCATTCCTCCTAAATTCATTTAGTTATATTTTTATTTATGCCCCACTTAATATACTCATCATTTTTATTCTTATAAAAAAAATTGAAGAGCCAGAAACAATAGAAAAATTCGGCGATGAATACATTAAATATATGAAAGAAGTACCTTTCATCAATCTTTCATTGAATTGTTTAAAAAAATTATTCACAGAATGATTTTTATTATTTTAATCTCCACTGCTATTCTCATTTATGCCTTTCTAATAGAACCATATCTGTTATCTATCACGCATCTCAATTTACATTTCAATGACTTGCCTCAAAGCTTTGAGAAATTTAAAATTGCTCAAATTTCAGACCTTCATTTCACACGCTTTACTTGCCTCCATCGCAAAGTATTAAACGCACTTGAAAAAGAAAAACCAGATATAATTGTAATTACCGGGGACTTTGTAAGCAGAAGTTTAAAAATTACTTGCAAAGATTTTTGCAGAAATATCACTGAGAAAAGCAAATATACATTTGCTATACCGGGAAATTGGGACCACAAAGTGAATGATTTTAACTATTTCGTAAAAAGCATTAATGAAACAGGTATTTCTCTTCTTATAAATAGTTCTACTGCACTTTCAAAAAATAACAACAGGATATTCATTGCAGGAACAGATGATCCATACAGGAAATATGCTGATTTAAAAAAGACTTTTAAGAATATTCCCCGAAATACCTTCGTCATTCTTCTCACGCACTGCCCTGATATTATTTATGATGCTATAAAGTATAAGCCTCAACTTGTGCTTTCTGGCCATACACACGGTGGACAGATAAGAATACCTTTCATAAAGGCTTTATATGTACCATCTAAGTTTGGGACACGATATCTTTCCGGATTATTTAAAATAAAAAATACTTATCTCTATGTGAATCGAGGAATTGGGACGAGTCATCTTCCAGTACGTTTCTTCTCTCCACCTGAAATAACGATAATAACATTACAATGAACCTCACCCGACTAACCTGTCAGTA
>CAYONU010000025.1:0-15866 GCA_964405445.1 uncultured Caldisericales bacterium
TTACTCTATAAGGGTAGATATGAAAAATATGTATGCAGTAGAAGTGGAGGAAAAAGAAAAACCTCCAGATAGGTCCAAAGAAAATCTTGTCAATCTCTTAAAATTTTTAATCTATAAATATCCCTGGAGGGAAAAATGCAAAAAGCATTTATTCTCTGCGAAGGTATGTTTAACTCCACAGAGGGAAAGTCCACACATGGACTGCTACGTTACTCCAAAAGATTTGAGATTGTTGGTGTTATTGATTCAATGCACAGAGGAGAGGACACAGGAAAGGTACTTAATGACATTCCCAATGGTATTCCATTTTATGGAAACTTAGATGAGGCATTAGCTGCATATCCTGATGCTAAGTATTTAATCATTGGGGTTGCAACTGATGGTGGAAAATTGCCGGGTCTGTTCAGAGAAACGATTATTAATGCTATTGAAAGGGGTTTAAACATTGTTAATGGACTCCATGAGTACCTTACGAATGATCACAGATTTGTGCAGCTTGCAAAGAAATATCATGTAAGACTTATTGATGTAAGAAAACTTTCACTTGGCTCCCATTTCTTTACAGGAGAGATAGAAACTGTAAAGGCAGTTAAAATTGCTGTACTTGGTACAGATTCTGCCATAGGAAAGAGAACAACTGCTCTGGCAATAAAACAAGTGCTTATAAATGCAGGAATGAAAGTTGCATTTATTGGTACAGGGCAAACATCATGGATGCAGGGAGAAAAGTACATTACAATAATAGATTCCACTCTGAATGATTTCGTTTCCGGTGAATTAGAGCATATCGTTGTCCGTGCATACAATGAAGAACATCCAGATGTTATTATTATTGAGGGGCAAGGAAGCATACTGCATCCCGCATATCCTGGCGGCTTTGAAATCATTGCATCAACAAGGCCAGATGCTATTGTTCTGCAGCATGCACCTTTAAGGACAAGATTTGATGGATTCGAAAAATACCCTATACCTTCACTAAAAAGGTTTATATTTATTATTGAATCGCTTTCCCGGAAAAAAATAATAGCAATCACGATAAACCATGAGCATATGCAGAGATACGAATTGGAAAGAGCAGAGAAAAGTATAGAAAAGAGATATCATATACCTACTACTGATGTACTATGGGATGGCACCGATAAAATCTTAAACGTTATACTATCATCTTTTCCTTCCCTTAAAAAGAAAGTAATGAGTAGGAGAAAAGAATGTATAAAGGTATAGTTTCATTTGAAAGCATA
Organism: uncultured Caldisericales bacterium; assembly: GCA_964405445.1. Lineage (GTDB taxonomy): Bacteria > Caldisericota > Caldisericia > Caldisericales > Caldisericaceae > CAJXKN01. The sequence continues at coordinate 1,242 of CAYONU010000025.1, forward strand.
TCTGTAAGGAATATGAGAGTCGGTAATGGTCAAGTTTCAGCAGTCTATACTATCAAAGACTTAAAAGGCAAAGAAAAATCATTCAAAATTCATTATTCCTATACACCTTCCATTAAAATAGACTACATTGTTCCGTTTGCAGGTCTTATTGCTTCTGCTCCTCTTATAAACTATGCGCTATTCTCAGAGTATCTTATATTTGATGTACCTCTTTCCCAAGAGGAAACAGCATTCATCGAAAAGATTAGCGACACTACGGCAAAGGATATTCTTGTAAATAAATTTATACAAAATACAGGGTTCATTAAAGAGGAAATAAGGGAAGAGCTACTTAAAGAAATCGATTCTGGTAAATTTTCTTTAGGAAAGTTTCTCTTTCTATATGAGAAAACAGAGAAGTACGATTTTAACGTCCAAAATGATAGAGCAATGATACTTTCCTCTGGAGGAAAAGAGTCGTTGCTTTCATATGGATTACTTAAAGAGGCAGGTTTTACAACTTATCCTGCATTCTTCAACGAATCCGGGATGCATTGGCTTACAGCAATTACAGCATACAGGATAATAAAAGAAAAAGATAAGAACACAGTTAAAGTATGGTCTGATGTTGATAGGTTATATAACTTCTTTTTGAGAAATTTCCCATTTGTAAAAACAAATTATTGGGATATCAATAAAGATACGTATCCAGTGCGCCTCTTTATATTTGGAGTGTATGTGTTTTCTTTTCTTCCATACATATTGAAGGAAAAAATAGGGAACGTCCTTCTCGGAGATGAATTTGATGATCCATCAAACTTCATAAATAATGCAAATGTTGTGAAAGGTCTCACGCACTACTATGGGATATATGATCAAACTGCAGTATTCGATCAATATATGACAAATTTCTTTCATAGTTTAGATATTCCATTGAAACAGTGGTCAATTGTGAGACCTCTATCAGGCTTTATGGTAGAAAAAATACTGGGGGAGCATTTTCCAGATCTTTTTGCCCTCCAGCGCTCTTGCCACAATGTGCATATCGAGAATAACAGCATTCTGCCTTGCGGTAAATGCAAGAAATGTCTCGGAATTGAGTTGTACTTATTAGCAAATCACCTTAATGCCCAACGTATAGGATATAAAAAAGAGGATATAGAAAAATTACAGGAGAGACTTAAGGCTATACACCTAAGGCTTGATACAAAAGAATTTCAGCATGCACTTTATAAGGCAACAAATGGTAGAAAAGGTAAAGAGTGGAAAGAAGTTGAATCCCTTCAATTTAATCCTGTTACTTCTCCTATTTCTAATTTTCCCATAAGCCAACGGGATAAAGTATTTAATGTACTCTTTAAGTACGTGCCTGAGGCGTACAGCAATGGAAAATTTTATAACAAAAAGCAATTTATGGAGGCAATATGCAAATAGATATATCACATCTTTCGTTTGAAGAAATGGAGCATCTGATAAATTCAGCCGATTTCTCTATGGAGAGTGACTATATTTTCAGAGTTAAGAGATATAAGAACGAGGAGAACATCAAATTTTTAATTGAGAAGACAGCATTTCCAATGCACATTACAAACAAGGAATTTAAAAAAGAATTCAGGATAAAAAGTTACAAAGCATTGCTCAAGGAGATAATACAACGCGATAGAATAAGTTTTAAAGCAACTGTAAATGACAGCATTGCTGGAGCTGTTATTTCTGAATATGAGCCGTGGGAAGAAAATGTATTTATTTATGAGCTTGCTGTATCCAAGCAGTTTATGAGAAAAGGTATTGGAAAGCGCTTAATTAAGTCAGTTGAGCAAGCTACTCGTTTAAGAAACATACCATATATAATGCTTCAAGTAGATTGTAGAAATTATCCTGCTGTGTCATTCTATACAAAGAGAGGATTTGACATTATTGGAGTGGTATACAGAAATATACCCGCTCTTCTTATGAGAAAATCTTTAAAAATGAAAGGAGGTGAAGACAATGAATAAACCAGAGCTTATTGCAGAAATTGCAAATAGAGCCTCTACTACAAAGAAAGAAGCAGAAGCATTTATTAACGCATTTATTGATGTTACAGCAGAGACTTTAAAAAGTGGTGACAAAGTGGCGCTTGTTGGTTTCGGCACATTCAGCGTAAGGGAAAGGAAAACAAGATCCGGAGTAAACCCACGTACAAGAGAAAAAATAGAAATTCCTGCTAAGACAGTACCATACTTCAAGCCAGGAAAAACGTTGAAAGATGCAGTAAAATGAAGAACTTTAGCAGGCTCTCTGGAGCCTGCTTTAACTATTGTATGAACTCACGTAAGCTGTGAATTTTTATCCCTTGATAATCTGTAATTATAGGAGAATCATCCACTAATATATCTTTTGCTCTTATCTTTTTAGCAATAAGCAAAGCTTCAGCAGTACTATTTTTAGAAGCAATTCTATTAGCAAGGTCCTCTACAATCCTTAATTCTATTGGAGTCAGTGCAATAACACCAATTCTATATTTTGCTTTAATGTTGGAATCCAACTTAGATTGAGAAGATGCAGAAATAAATACTCCATTCAAGTATTCAGCTCTTTTTAACTGTAAAATCTTAGTTAACGAAGCAACGTCCATCACAACGCCGCTTTGAAAATGTTTCACTGCAGGAGGTACTATACCTTTTTTGCCAACTTCTATGCCTTGTGGTACAAGTTCTTCTTTATTTTCCTCAATTCCAAGCTTAGAAGATTCGCTCTTTACTCTCTCCAGCAAACTCTCTAAAGATGACTTTGTTTCTTCAGAAACTTTTTTCTTCTTTTCAGGATAAATAGGTATTTTTTTAGGAGAAGGTTTTTTAGCTACTTTAATCTCTTTTTTCTCAGCAAGCCTTTTTAGTTGAGAAGAGATCTCTTTTCCTTTTTCTTTGGCTGTCTCCGGAACTTTTGGTTTTTCATAAGCTTCAGGCTTTTTAACTTCTTGCGGCTTCCATTGCTTCGATAAAATAGGCTTTTTTTCAACCTTTTTGGGTTTAATCTCTTTGACAACAGGCTTCGCTTTGGGATGTGGAACAACTGCTTTCTTAAATTTTTCTGGTGCACTAATGGGATGTGGAATAACAGCTTTTTTTATCTCTTTTTTGGGAGTAACAGGTATGGTTTTGGATACTTTGACAGGCTCAATTGTTTTCCGTAGTACCTTACTTTTCTCAGATACTGGAACAGGTCTTTCCTTTTTAATTTTTGCCGGGACTGGAATAGTTTTTGCGCTCTTTGCTTCAATACTTATGGGCCCTTTCTCTTCCAATACTTTTACATTAAAAGCAGGCATCCTTTTTTTGGCTTCTTGAAGGTTAACAACTGGTAGAGGCTTCTCTTTCCGTCTTTTAGGAATAAATAGAAGAACAACCAACCCTAAAAGAATATAAAAGATAATTGCAGCGATCTCATACTCACTTATATTTGGGAGATGATTATGTATATATGGATATATGAGTCCAGCTGCAGGAAGAAAGAATTCAATGATTTTCCTTGAAAGATTCTTGATGTATGGGGATGCGTTTGTCCAAAGCCCTTTCACTGTATTGCCAATACTTCCGTACCAGCTTGTATTGCTTATGCTATGCCACAATGAAGTGAAGAATGCAAAGACAGGTAATAGGAAAGAAGTCGGGCCAGTAACGGATTTACCTGATGGAACAGCCGGTCTGACTGATAGAGGTACAACTTTTATGGAATTATCCTCTATTGGAAGAAGCATTGACAAGAATTCCACTGAGGTGCTAATCCCCACATCAAACACGGAAACTGGCTTATCTGAGTCTATATTTATTAATCGGTAACTCTCCCCGTTGCTTATCCTATAAGTTTGTAAAGTGTTTAAGGTTACCTTTTTATTATTTATCGTAATATGAGTATTATCCTTTGATGCAATGATAACAACGTTTCTTTGGTGCGTAATTCCCTGAAAGTTATTTATTTTGCCACTTCTAAATACAAAACTCAAACCCTTGCCGTTTAAAGAAGGGATTTGTTCTCCGCCAACATTACCAGAATTTGCATCGGAATAAATAAGAACTGGTTTCGTATGAGTTACATAAACAGGTGCATATTCAGTATTGGATAGTTTAAATGTCTTCAATATGTTTTTATAATAAAAATCCCCAGGTTTTGATAATTTTACTGAGGGATATAATTTTTCTACAGTTTTAATACGAAGATCCGTATCAGGAAAAAGAGACGAGCATACGATATTACCGAAGGAAACACCTTTGAATGCGTTTAAATCTCCATAACCGACAAAATATACATTATCATCTGCACATCCAAACTGCACTGTAACAGGATTATCCGAAGAAACTACATAGAAATCAGGCTTTAAGGAAAGATTTTTGTATAAGCCCCTTTCCGGAATATTCCCATCAAAAATCTTTGAACCAGAAAGAGTATATAATTTTAAGTGAGTATCTTTATAAGCACAAACAAAGATTTCTTTAGGAATGAAAAGTACGAAATAGCTTCCATAAACACAAGAGATGTCATCTGAACTGGATAAGAGAGGGTGGCTTTTAAGCGAACTTACCTCTGCAAAGACAGGATAAGAGGAATGAATAGCAAAGATCTCCTCATTGTTAAGAAGAGGAATAGACTTTGCTGTGTCCTTTCCAAGTGTATCTTGAAAAAGCACTTTTCCTTTGTTATCTGTAATTTTTACAGCATTACTGCTATGCAGTGATACGATATAAAGCATACCACTGCCAATCCCTACAAAGTACGTACCTGAAAAATCAGGCTTAAAGATAGTTTGATAATCTGGTACAACATCTTTCCCATATTTCAGGGTAAGTTTTTTATCTTCCAATGGAGAAAAATGCAAGAGTGCCTTTAACTGTATATTGTTATTTGTTTTTCTTGTTATCTGAGTATGAACCTTTTTGCCTTTGTCGAGTAGTTCAAAATTGTTTACGGAAGAGGAAAGACCGGGGATATCCACAGAAAAATTTACTACCTTGTCAGAAGGAACACTAAGAATATTCTTAGCTTCCAGCAAGATAGAATCATTTGCTGTAACAATCCTTCCGGATAACAGGCTAAATACAGTTGCAAAAATTACAAAAACAGCTAAAAGTTTTTTCATCTTTCCTCTTTTTTCATTTTAGCAGTAATAGAAATAATTTCAAATTAATTTTTTACATTTTCCTTTTTAAACTCTTCTATTACCTTTTTCACCTTTTCTGCTGTTGCTGCTCCGCCTACAACACAAGCGTTAGCGGGTGCACGCCCCTCTGCTATCGCCTCTGCACAAGGGTGACAACCAGGAAACCCACAGGCACCACATTCTCCGTGAGGTAAAACATCGTAAATTGCTTTTGCAAGAGGATTTTCTTCTACCTTATACTTCTCTGCAAAATATCCAAGTAAAGCACCAAATAAAGCACCAAAACCACCTACTGTCAGTACAGAAATAACAAATGTTTTCATACTTCACCTCACTTTATCATACCCTGGAATCCCATAAAAGCAAGAGCAGCGATCCCTGACACCATAAATGCAATAGCTTTACCTTTGAAAAAATCAGGAAGCTCGGAATTGCGTAAGCGCTCCCTTATCCCTGCAAGTATCAGCATAGCCATAAAATAACCAAGTGCCGTACCTGTTGCTTCAACGATTGACTCTACAAAATCAAAGTTATGCATAGAGTCGATAAATGTGACACCTAATATAAGGCAGTTCGTCGCAATAAGTGGAAGGTAAATACCCATTGACTTATATAGGTTAGGAGACATCTTCTTAATATAGATTTCTACAAGTCCTACAAGTGAACCAATAACAAGTATAAATGATACAATTTGCAGGAATGGCTGAAGGTGGTAAGGAATAAGAATCCAGTGGTCAATAATCCATGTTACGGCTGCAGCAAGTACTGTTACAAATGTTACTGCATAACCCATTCCTATAGAAGCATCCATATTATCAGTAAGTCCTATATAAGAACATAACCCAAGAAATTGTAACAGTATAATGTTATCGACAAATGCCGAAGCGACAAAAATCTTAGCAAGGTTTGCAAGATAACTCATTTTTTACCCTCCTTTTTTCTTAAGCTCGTTTCAAGCCATCCTACAAGTACCCCTATAACGAGAAAACCTGCGGGTGGAAGAATCATAACAAGTGCAGGCTTATAAGTTAAAGGGAATACCTGTAAACCTGCAATAGTTCCGTTACCGAATAATTCTCTGATTGCAGCAATTGCAAGGATAACCCAGGTGTATCCTACACTCATCCCTATGCCATCAAACAATGAATCGATTACAGGATTCTTGTAGGCAAATGCCTCTGCCCGTCCAATAATAATACAATTTACAACAACCAACAGAATGTAGAGCTTAATTGCGTTATATATAGAGCTAAAATAGGCTCTGGAAACCAGTGCAGCAATCGTCGTAAATGTAGCAATGACTACTACAAATATAGGTACCCTAATTTCGTTAGGTATTGCTTTTCTGAGAGCAGAAATAATAATCTCAGAACATATCAATACAAAGCTAAATGCAAAACTCATAAGTAAAGCATTTTTGACAGAATTAGTGACAGCAATGACAGAGCATAATCCTATCGCAAGGATTAGTACGGGGTTTGACGGTGCTATACCATTCCAGATAATTTTAAGGTACTTCTTCATCAGGATCCCCCTCCTTTCTTAAAATAATTATAAGCAGCTTCGCCTGCCGCCTTTACTCCCTTAGAAACAGCAGTAGAAGTAATTGTAGCGCCAGTAATAGCAATAACATCCTTTTTAGGTACAAAAGGATCTGTTACTTTCTTATTTTTAAATTGGTCAAGGAACGTAATCTTTTTTGCCTTATTCACATAATAATGTGGGTTAGATGCATTTGCACCAAGTCCTGGTGTCTCAAGGCTCTGCAGAATTTTAACTCCACTTATTTTGCCATCCTTATTGACGCCAACGAGCATCACGATAGGTGCCTGATCTCCCGGAGAGGAAACCCTGAGGATAACACCAACTACGTTTTTACCAGATTTTACTGTGTAAGCGTTACTTATCTGTATAGCAGGATCAGGCGACTTAAATTTTGTTTCTAATTTTTCAAATTTATAATTTCCAGGGAAAACTTCTGATAGGCCTGCCTGTAATTTCTTAGTATCCTGAGCCTCTATTACAGGTTCAGTAAACTTATAAACACCTGCTAGAGTACCCCCTGATATAGCTCCTACAATCCCAAGCACTAAAGCAAGTTTCACTATTTTATTCATGCCTTCACCTCTTTCTTAGCAAAGTGTCCATAGACTCTCGGCATCATCTTATCAAAGAATGGTACAAAGCAATCCACAATTAGTATAGAATACATTACACCCTCTGGGCAAGCAGCAAATTGCCTGAAGATAACCGTGAGAAAGCCCAGCGAAACACCGTACCATAATCTTCCCTTGGAAGTAATGGGTGAAGAGCTATAATCAGTTGCCATAAAGAATGCTCCAAGGAATAAACCCCCGGCAAGAATGGAAAAAACAGGATCCCTGTGGAAAAGTGGAGAGAGAGCAAATACAGTGCCGATGTAGAACGTGGGGATACGCCAATCAATAACTTTTCTTATGATAAGGTACAGTCCGCCGATAAGCAGAAGTAGAGCAGATGTTTCGCCAATACATCCACCTACATTACCAAAGAAAAGTGATTTATATAAACTTGCACTCCCGCCAAATTTTGCAAGTAAGGCACTGTATCCTTTCAATTTAATAATATTAAGAGGTGTAGCCGTCGTGACAGCAGATGTAGCTGGAAAGACAGATTTTGCAAACGGTTTCACCCAGGTTGTCATATACGTAGGCCAGGAGATCATAAGCACTGCCCTTCCTACAAGTGCAGGGTTAAATGGATTGGAACCAATGCCACCAAAAATCTCTTTACCTACAATAATTGCTGCAAATGCACCAACAACAACCATCCAATATGGAGAAGAAGGGGGAAGAGTTAATGCTAAAAGTAAGCCTGTAACTACTGCAGATAAATCAGAGACGGAAGGCTTTCTTCTGAACATCCAGCAACTTAAATATTCAGCAGCAATTGCAGAAAGAATAGAGATAACGATAACACCAAGAGTATGTTTTGCTCCAAAGAAGTACAAACCTGCGATTGTAGCTGGAGCGAGAGCAATTAAAACATCCCTCATAATCACCGATGTCTTTGCCTTATCTCGTATATGAGGAGAGGATGTAACAACGAGGTCTACCATACTTTTATCCATTTATTTTGCCTCCTTTTTTGCCTTCTCTTGAGCTTCTCTTGCCTGTTTCTCTCGCAGGGCTTTGAGCTTCTCAAAAGCTGCTTGCTTTGCTGCTTCGATTTTTCTCTGCCTTAAAATCTTTTGCTTCGCTTTCCTTATATTCTCTGTAAGATGTCTTTTAGCAGGGCAAACATACGAGCAGGTACCGCATTCTATGCAATCAGTTGCATTAAGAGATTCTGCTAACTTTAAATCATTCCTTCGTGAGGCGTGATCAATAAGAACAGGCATAAGGCCCATAGGGCAAGAATCTACGCAGCGAGAACAACGAATGCAAGGAGACTCGTCTTGTGGTGCCATATCCAGTGCTTCTTCTCCAAAGAATAGGATTCCTGACGTACCTTTTATTACAGGAACTTCCACAGTAGACTGTGCAAGACCCATCATAGGACCTCCGAAGATGAGCTTTCTTAATTTTTTTGTAAGTCCTCCGGTTTGGTCTATAATATCTTCTACTGTAGTACCTATTCTTATGATATAATTTCCGGGGTTTTTAATGGCAGTACCTGAAACAGTAGTACCTCTTTCAATAAGTGGTTTTCCTTCAAACACTGCTTCTGCAATTGCCTTGAGTGTGCCAACATTCTCTACCACTGCTCCTACTTCAAGGGGCAATTTTCCTGCCGGGACCTCTTTCCCCAATACTGCTTTGATGAGCTGCTTCTCGCCACCCTGCGGATATTTTGTTTTAACAAGTACCACTTCAATGTTTTTTAATCCCCTTGCTTTAACTCTCTTCTCCAGGAACTCCGCTGCATCTTCCTTATTGTTCTCTACGGCAATAAATGCACGCTTTGCTCCTGTAATTCGTATTTCTACAAGAAGCCCATCAATAATTTTGTCAGGGGATTCAAGCATTGTCCTATAATCCGTTGTAAGATACGATTCGCATTCTGCTCCATTTGCTATAAGAGTATCAATGGATTTACCCTTTGGAGGAGAAAGCTTCACGGCAGTAGGAAATGTAGCACCACCCATTCCTACAATACCCTTATCGCGTATAATCCCTACAAGATCCTTCGGTTGTATTTCCTCTAAAGAAGGTACCTTTTTTATATCTTCTGTCCATTCGTCTTTGAAATCATTTTTAATAACTACGCTCGGCACTTTCATTCCGAGCGGATATGGCCTCGGCTCTATAGCGATAACTTCCCCTGATACACTTGAATGGACAGGTGCAGAAACAAAAGCCTTTGCACTGCCTATTACCTGTCCAATCTTTACGTGATCACCTACTTTAACAAGCGATGTGTTTGGTGCACCTATGTGCTGACTCAATGGGATAATCACAACTTTAGGGGGCTTTAAGCGAACAAATGCTTTATCCTTTGTAAATTTATTTTCCTCTGGATGTACGCCTCCCGGTTTGAACGTAAATAACTTCATTTTTTTACTCCTTTCTCTTCAAAAATGTAGCCGCAGTAAGGACAAATCTTTGCATCTTTGTCCACAAGCTTTCCACACTGCGGGCATCGCTTTTTCAACTGAGTAAAACAATACGGACAGTACATATAATCCGCACTTACCTCTTCACCGCATACTGGACATTTCTGTACTTCTTTACCTATTGCCAGCTCATAATACTTTTTTTGAAGTTCTACCACCTCCTCTTTTGTTTTTTCCTCTTCTAATTCCATTTTTGTGTATGGAGAGCGCACTACTATATAGATAAGAAACGGTAGTATTCCTCCTAAGAGAATTGTCCATATGAACCATGAGGCGCTCTTTCCACCTCTAAGATTGCTATCACGGTAAACATAAATTGCAAGGACTAAAATAATGACTAAAATTCCTATTGCAAGAATCCAGAAATCAAAAATCGTCATCCATGGAAAACTGCTCTTTAAAAACTCTATTATATTGCTCATATTTGTAACAATTATAACAAATTCTTTGAAAAAACAAAATAATTCATTAGTTTCCTTATATAACCAACAAGATACAGCGAGCCGGTAACACAGAGCAATTCATCTTCTTTAATACTTCTCCTTGCAATATAAAATGCCCTATCAGGATTTTTCTCAATGGTAATTTTGTCTTTTGAGATATACCTCTGTGCAATATAATTTAGTTTGTCTACAGTAAGTCTTCTTGAAAATGAATGCGGAATCTCAGTTAAAACAAATCTTTCTCCGATAGGGGCAAGCACAGAAAGGGTATCTTCTATATTTTTATCTTTTAACATAGAAAAAAGAAAAACAATTTTTTTATTGAAAGTTTTTACAAGTAGGTGAGCAAGCGCAGATGCACTTGCTTTATTATGTGCGCCGTCAAGGATAACAAGAGGTCTTTTACTCACAATTTCTGATCTTCCCGGCCAAAATGCCTTAGATAAGCCAATGCGAATATCACTTTCATCCAGATCATATCCTTTCCTTTCTAAGAGCAGTGCAGATTGGACAGAAGAAGCAGCATTCTCTGCTTGATGCTTACCTGTCAGAGGAATAAAAAGTTTTTCAAAACCCTTAGTTAAAGAGGGAGAATAAAAATTAAAGACCGTACCTTTTTCAAATTCCTTTACATTTGTGACAAAATAATCTTTTCCGTATTCGAAATAATCTACTCTTTTTTCTTTTGATTTGTTTACAATCGTTTCCGAAGCTTCTCTTTCTTGTTTTGCAATGACAAGCTCCGTTCCCTTTTTTATAATACCTGCTTTCTCTGTTGCAATTTTCCTTAGGGTATTTCCTAAAATTTTTTGGTGGTCATAACTTATCTCTGTTATAATAGAAATGAGCGGATGCTTAATGATGTTCGTGGCATCAAGTCTGCCACCTAACCCTACTTCGTATAGAGCTACGTCAACTTGTTCCTCCAAAAAATAGATGAAAGAAATAATTGTAAAAGTTTCAAATGTAGAGGGTATGTTTTCTTTTTCCATAGGGCCGTAAATCTTCCTCAATCTATCTACAATAAGAGAAAAAGTATGCGGAGGGATAAGCGAACCGTCAACAGAGATTCTTTCTGTTGCATTGACCAGGGACGGCGAAGTAAAGCTACCTACTTTAAATTTTTGCCTCAGGATAGAGGAAAGGAAAGTAAGCGTAGAACCTTTTCCTTTTGTACCTGCAATATGAATCGTTTTCAAAGAATCTTGAGGGTTTCCTATTTTATCAAGAATATTCAGCATACGGTCAAAGCCGAACTTCAGCCATATCTTTCTGTTTCTATTCAATCCGTATACATAGCTCAGGGAATGGGAATAGGAAAACATCTACCCTCCTAAATCTCTAAGATGCTGAAGTGTAACTGCATATTCTTTTTCAATTTCTTTCAGTTTGTCTCTATCCTTTTTTATTACTTTAGAAGGAGCTTTTTTAAGATAAGATTCATTTTGCAATCTTCCCATAATTTTCCCCCGCTCTAACTCAAGTGACTTTGTCTTTTTCTTAAAGCGTTCTTTCTCTTTTTTAACATCTATTTCTCCTGCAGCATCCAGATATATGGTTGTTCCTGATACGACACTTTTAATTGTTTTTGCATGCACTTTGTCAGCAGGCACTATGTCACTTAAAAAAGCTGTACGTATTATCTTGTCCTTTTCTTTCATAATAAGGGACTTTTCTGTATCATTACTTGCAACAAATGATACTTTAACTGGACGAGTAAGTGGAATATTAAATGCAGTTTTCAAATTTCTTATGCTCCTTACTACAGAAAATACGAATTCTGCTTTTTTCTCTGCCTGTTTGTTGATTTTACTTTTGTCATACTTCGGAAAGTCAGCTATAATAAGTGCCTTTTCTCTGTGAGGAATGTGAGAAAATATCTCTTCTGTAACAAATGGGATGAAAGGATGAAGCATTCTTAGAATCTTGTTCAATGCATCCCATAAGAGAAATTGCATTTCCTTTTTTCTTTGCTGGTTATTTCCATAGAGACGTACCTTGGAGAGCTCTACATACCAGTCACAGAATTCTTTCCACACAAAGTCATACAATTCTCTTGCAGCTTCGCCAAGGTTGTATTCCGAAAGAAACTTTATTTCGTCTTTAGTTACCTTATTTAGCCTGCTTTGGAACCATACATCCTCAAGCTCTAAATGCACATTTGAAACATCAAAGCTGAAAGGATCAAATCCTTCAATGTTCATAATAACAAATCTTGATGCATTCCATACTTTATTTACAAAATTTCTGCTTACTGCAAGTGTGCTATCGGATAAATTAATGCCTTCCGCACCGGATGTATCCAAATAAGCCATTGTAAAACGCAGTGCATCCGTACCGTATTGGTCAATTACGCTCACAGGATCAATGATGTTTTTCAGAGACTTACTCATTTTTCTTCCTTTTTCATCTCTCACTAAGCCATGGAGTAACACCGTTTTGAATGGTTTTTTCCCTGTAAGTTCCAATCCACCCATAATCATTCGTGCCACCCAGAAAAATAAGATGTCGTAACCAGTAACGAGTAACGTTGTTGGATAATAGTATTTCAATTCTTCTGTCTCTTTTGGCCAACCCAGCGTCGCAAAAGGCCATAACGCAGAAGAAAACCAGGTATCTAATACATCTTCATCCTGAACAATGTTTGTACTCCCACATTGTGGGCATTTCTCTACAGGTTCTTTAGATGCAATCATCTTCCCGCAATCCTTACAGTAATACACAGGTATCTGATGACCCCACCAGAGCTGTCTGCTTATGCACCAATCCCTTATATTATTGAGCCAATTATAATAAACTTTTTTCCATTTAGCAGGTTTAATATCTATATCGCCATTTTCTACTGCTTTAATTGCTTTCTTTGCGAGAGGTTTCATCCGCATAAACCACTGTTCCGAAAGAAGAGGCTCTACCACAGTATGGCAACGTTGACAGTGTCCTACAGAGTTTTCATAATCTTCTTCTTTCACAAGATATCCTTTCTCTTTTAAATCTTTTACAATAGCTTCTCTGCACTGCATCGTAGTAAGGCCTATGTACTTCTTAGCTACATTGAACATCTTTCCCTCGGTATTTATTACACTGATGAATGGAAGGTTGTGCCTTTTAGCAATTTCAAAATCATCTACAGAATGAGCTGGAGTTACCTTCAGTGCACCTGTACCGAACTTTATGTCTATTAATTCGTCACCTATAACAGGTATTTCCCTTCCAACTAAAGGGAGTGTTAATATTTTCCCTATCACTTCTTTATACCGCTCATCATTTGGATGCACTGCTACGGCTGTATCTCCAAGCATTGTTTCAGGTCGTGTAGTAGCCACTACAATTCCTTTATCAGGATCTTCTTTAAAAGGATACCTAATATAGTATAGTTTGCTTTTTGCAACTTCATATTCTACTTCAATATCAGAAATTGCAGTGTGACAATGAGGACACCAGTTAACAATTCTTTTCCCCCTATAAAGTAATCCCTTATTATAATATTTTACAAATGCCTCTTTTACGGAATCTCTGTATGCTTCGTCCAGAGTAAAACGAAGCCTGCTCCAATCTGCAGAGACCCCTAACTTTTTTAATTGCTCAAGAATGGTATTGCCATATTTTTCTTTCCATTTCCATACTTCTTCGACGAATTTTTTTCTGCCTAAGTCATTCTTCTTAATACCTTTTGCAAGAAGTTCTCTCTCCACAACCGCTTGAGTAGCTATCCCTGCATGGTCGATACCCGGAAGCCAGAGTGTTTCCTTGCCCATCATTCTATTAAAGCGCACAAACACATCCTGAACTGTAAAATCTAATGCATGCCCTGTATGAAGCCGTCCTGTTATATTGGGAGGTGGCATCATTACAACAAAAGATTCTTTATTAGGATTAGGTGACGAATGAAAAAAATTATTTCTTTCCCAGAATTTATAAATCCTATCCTCTGCTTCCTGAGGTTCATATGCCTTTTTCATCTATCAATCTCCTAATTTTAAGCAGGAAACAGACCCATTAATCCATTCTTTTCCTTTTTACGTATAAGTAAAATATTTTCTAATTTCTGTATAAATACTTCTCCTGTACTGTTTACCTTTCCACCGCTGAGATGTCCTCCAATCATTTTATGATCTTTCGTTCCTAAAGCCACATGGATGTGTATAATTGGATCTCCGTCATTCTCTGTAGTGCTAATATTTCCCTGCAGAGAAACAAGCTCAACGGGTTCTTTTACTAATTCCGTAAGGTATTCTTTACCATCCCAGTAACTCACCTCCACTTCTCTCAGCATGCCTATCCCACTCAGTACTATCCCGGATTCTATCTTATAGTTTTTGCAAACGGTTTTCATAGAATCCATCAAATCCTCTCCGTCCTGAAGCCTTACGCCAAGTATTCCTTTACCTTCCTTTATAATCATATATATTTGCCTCCTATTTTATTGCTTTGCTTATCTATTATACAAATATATAAGTACAAGTCAATTTTTA
>CAYONU010000026.1:0-15227 GCA_964405445.1 uncultured Caldisericales bacterium
GATAAATTCTGCTAGTCACTTTTTTATTCAGGGCTTGTAGGGCTTTACTTCTCTTTGGCTCCTGATCCGTAATGATTTCGTATACAACTCAAATGAAGCAGTATACTTAACGAATTCTGTCTTTTAATAAGTCGTTAAACATCTCGATAGTATACGGATGGATGGGTTTTCTCTGCTTCATTAGAAAGGAAACATTGAGTTCAGTTTCCTTGAGTACAGCTTCCTTTAAATCTTTAAAAGAAATTTCCCTCACAATTTTTGCATCTCCAAAATTTCTTCCACGTTCTGTAAAATCTGCTACATAAATAATTGCTTCGTTAAGAGTAATGCCTTTCCTTCCGGTCGTATGGTATTTGATACAGTTTAGTATTACAGGATCTGCAATCTCAAATTCTTTTTCTGCAATTACTGCACCTACAATAGAGTGCAGAAGTATTGGATTCATATATTCAACGTCATTTATTTTATAGCCATTTTCTTTAGCGATTCTTACTAACTTCTCCTCAGATATATCTCTTGCTATATCGTGTAAGTATGCTGCATAGACAAGTTTTTGTGCATCTCCTCCCCAGAGCTTATTAAGCTCTATACTCATTTCGGCAACGTTCTCTGAGTGTTTAAATCGTTCTGGTGAAACTCTTTTTTTGACTTCTTCTTTTATTTTATCTATAGTAACCATTCTTTATAATAATTTCCTCTATGTTTTTGGGTAAAAGGTAACTAATAGATTTTTCTTCCTTAATTCTTTTTCTTATCAGTGTTGATGAAATGGGAAAAAGAGGATGTGAAAGAAAATAAATTCTGCTTTTGAATACATCAAATCTTTTTTCAACGTAGTCTTTTGTTTTTTCAAAATTTCCTTCGTATCTCTTAGCCACAATAAGAGAAGAAACTTTCAAAATTTCTTCTGGCAGGCGCCATCTATGAAATTGCAAAAATGTATCTTCTCCAATGATTACGAAAATTTCGTTTTGTCTACTTTTAAAGTACTTCAGTGTGTCGATGAAAAATGAAGGGGTATCCCTCTTTACTTCAAATAAAGAAATTTCGAAGTGTTTTTCTCTCAAAATGGCATTCTTAACAAGATCCGTCCGAATACGTTTATCTAGTAAATTTTCTTTGGGAAATACTGGATTTCCTGTTGGGACAAAGATAATCTTTTTTAGAGAAAAAAGACCCATTGCCTCTTTTGCTATAAAAAGGTGCCCAAAGTGAATTGGATTGAATGCTCCTCCTAAAATACCTATTTTATTCATCTTTTTTATATATAAAACTCTTATTACCTATAATGACTCTGTCTCCATCTTTTATGCTTACCTTTTTTAATTCTCTTTCAAGCTTTATTTTTTTAAAGAATCTAAGTAGTTCTGCGACGCTACCCGGTCTGTCAAGATTAGCAAGCTGTACCCTTCTTTCTAATTCTCCCTGTGTTACTCTGATTGTATGGTTATCTATCCTTTTGACCCTTAGAAATTTTTTTAGGTCATTTTCTGAAAGCGTTATTATCTTCTCTTTTGTAGTAACTTTTTTCTCTATGGTTGTTGAGGAAACAGTAAGTTCGTACAATCTATTTGATAAACTCTCAAGGCCAATTTTATGAAGTGCTGATATAAAATATACCTCTTCCCCCACGTTCTTAAACTTCTCCCTTATCTCCTTTGTTCTCTTTATATTCCATAGGTCAATTTTGTTAATTGCAATAATTCTTTTTTTGTCGAGAATCTCTATCTTATAACTCCGTAGCTCGTCCAAGAGGCTCTTATATGTAGAGAAAATTTCTTTTTTGTTTGTCCCATCAATTAAAAGTAATAACACTTTTGTTCTTTCAACATGCGTTAAGAACTCGTTGCCCATTCCTTTTCCTTTACTTGCCCCTTTTAAAAGTCCGGGAAGGTCAGCCATTATAAATCTTTTTCCAATACCGATTTCTACCACACCAATCTTTGGTGAAAGCGTAGTAAATGGGTAGCTTGCCGTAGTAGGCTTTGCATTTGAAATGGTTTTAAGTAACGTTGACTTACCTGCATTTGGTAATCCGACAATACCTACGTCTGAAAGAATCTTTAGCTTTACCTCAATGTGTTTTTCTTTTCCTTTTTCTCCCTTTTCGCTGTAGTGTGGTGTACGTTCTACGGAGGTTGCAAAGTTTTTATTACCTCTCCCTCCTTTTCCTCCTCTAGCTACAATAACAGATTTACCATCTTTATCAAGGTCAGCTATGATCTCATTATTGTTTTCATCAATGAGAATAGTACCTACTGGAACTTTTATTATTAAATCCTTGCCACTTTTGCCGTGTTTATTACCAGATCTTCCATTTTCTCCATTTTCCGCAGTAAAGTAACGTTGATAGATAAAATGATTTAAAGTATTGAGTTCTTTTGTTGCCTGAATAATGGCATTTCCTCCATTTCCTCCATTTCCTCCATTCGGGCCGCCATGGGAGGCAAACTTTTCGTGCCTGAAACTTACTGCTCCATTGCCTCCCTTACCACTTTTTACAATAATGTATGCGTGGTCTATAAACTCCTTCTTACTCGTAGCTTTATACTTCCTTCAATAGAATGTGTACCAATGTAACATTTCTTTTCTTTTCAAATTTTATTGTGCCATCTCTTAAGGCAAATAGTGTGTAATCTCTGCCTTCGCCAACATTTTTCCCTGGTTTTATCTTCTCGCCGATCTGCCTTACAATAATATTCCCAGCTTTTGCTTTTTGCCCATCGTAGAGCTTTACGCCAAGGTATTTAGGATTACTATCTCTTCCGTTAGTCCTGGATTTTTTTCGTGCCATTATTGCTCACCTCTTTCCAGAATTTTATCAATTTTTACTTTTGTATAGAGTTGCTTGTGCCCATTCTTTTTTCTGTTTCTCGTCTTGTTCCTGTAAAAAAATACAATGATTTTTTTATTCTTCCCTTGCTCTGTGATAGTACCTTCTACTGACACATTCTTTACAAGAGGTGTACCGAATTTAACCTTTTCTCCGTTTTTCAGCATAAGCACCTCATCGAAATGTACTTTATCACCTGCTTTGCCAGATAATTTCTGGACTTTAATAATGTTACCAAGCTTAACTCTGTACTGATGACCGCCAGTTTTTATAATTGCTTCTTCCATATTAGCCTCCTTTCACTATAAATAGGCACTGGTATGAGCCTTTTATAAGTGATGTTTAACTTTATAAGTTTAATGATTTAGCGTTTCTTGTCAAGTAGAGAAAGTAGATTTATAGAACTCTGGATATAGTATTCTTATTATATTTCTTATTATGAGAAAACTTGGCACTGCGACAATAAGTCCCAATATGCCAGCTAATTTACCTCCTATCACGATAATCAATATAATTGCTACAGGAGGAAGGTTTACCCTTCTACCTGTAAAATGAGGAATAACAAACTGTGATTGTATTATTTCAATAATAATAAAGAAAGTGGAAAACAGAAGAAACTTATTGAGTGAGCTAAACATTGCAAATATCGCACCAACAATATAGACAGTAGTAGGCCCTACGTAAGGAAGTAATTCTAAAAAAGCATCTATGAAGCCTATAAGCAAAAAATATTTTATTCCAATAAGATAACACATTATGCCCATTGCTATACCAGTGCTTATTGCAACTAAAAGTATAGTACCATAGTATGCTCTGATTTCTTTGTTGCTATCGTTCAAGAACTTTATCCAGGCCGTTTTTTTATCTCCTTTAAAGAGTTTTGACGAGATATGAAATAATGTTTCGGAGTCTTTCATAAAAAAGAATGCAAGTATAACGGAGAGAGCAAAATAAGGAATGAGATTTATCTTGTGCATTGCCGTTGTAAGTATGGATTTTTCCCACGCAAGCATACTCTTTTCCAGTACATCACCTGCATTGCTCAAGAATGTTTTCAGTATATCAGAATGCGCACTTACTGGAAGTTTATTTATAATGTTTTCTATAGAGTTTGAAATGCTATCTATAATCTCTGGTATGTGGACTACTGCTTCTCCCATTTCCTTTGTCACTCTGGGAAAAATGATGTAGCCGATGAATACAAATATTAATATAAATATGAGTATGGAGATGAGTGATCCAAAGAACCGTGGAATCTTCCGTGACAAAAAGTTTGTAATGGGTAGGAGGATATAAGCAAGTAAGATACCATAGAAAATGGGGGGAAAGATTCCTCTTATTTTGAAGATAGCATACAACGTAATGAGTAGGCCTATTAGAACTAAACCAATTAGAACTCCTACTTTTACGTTACTTTGTTCCCTTTTTGTTATCTTCATCAATTTACAGCAACAGATGAAACAGTATCTTCTTTAGCCTTAAATCTTACAACCATTACTCCCCCTGCTGTACGACCAAGTATAGGAACCTTAGAGGCTTTTATCTTAATGACATTGCCATTTTTAGAAATGATGAATATTTCACTTCTTTCTCTTACGCTATGGATTGTTTTAACTTTGCCTCTCCTTTCATCAGTTCTTGCGCACTTTATGCCTTTTCCTCCACGCTTAGTTCTTCTAAATTTTTCCCAATGTACGCGTTTACCAAATCCTTTCTCGGTAATAATAAATGTCATTTCTCCTTGTTTTAAAACCTCCATTCCTATAACTGTGTCATCTTTACTTAGTCTGATACCTCTCACTCCACTTGCATTTCTTCCCATCGGCCTAATTTCATTTACATTGAAACGTATAGCCTGCCCATTCTTAGTTGCGATAAGGATTTCATTGTTTTCTGTTACCGGACGGACTGCAACAAGTTCATCTCCTTCTCTTAGTCTTACTGCAATTTTTCCATTGCTAAGGATGTTTGCAAAATTTGAAAGTGCTACTTTCTTAACTCTTCCTTTCTTGGTAACTATAAAGAGATATTTATACAGAGCTTTGTCAGTTAAAGAAAGAATTGCAGATAATTTTTCGTTACTCTTCATCTTAAGAAGCCTATGTACTGGCGTGCCTTTTGATTCTCTTTTTGCCCCTGGTATTTCATATACTTTCAGGCTATAGACCTTTCCTATATTTGTGAAAAACAGCATTGTAGTCTTTGTAGTTGTAATATATATATCATTCGGATAGTCTTCTGCATTTGATGCATGCCCCAATATTCCTTTCCCGCCATGGTGTTGTAGCTTAAATGTATTTTCTGGTAATCGCTTTATGTATCCGTTGTACGTAGCAGATACAATGACTTCTTCATCCTCTATAAGATCTTCAACATCTATTTTGTTTTCTGATTGCACAATCTCTGTTTTTCGCTTGCTACCATATCCTTTTTTTATTCTTAAAAGGTCTTCCTTGATTAGTTTCCAAGGCTTTTCCTTATTTTCAAGCACTTCCGCAAGGAACTCTATGCTCTCTCTGGTGGATGCTATATCCTCGTCAATCTTTTTAGTTTCCATATTTGTAAGTCTGGAAAGTTTCATTTCAAGTATTGCTTTTACTTGCTTGTCAGTAGCAGAAAGAAGTGTTTTAAGTTCCTTGGAAGCTTCCTTTGAATTTTGTGATTTACGGATAATTTTTATTACTGTATCAATCTGCTGTATTGCTTTAGCCAATCCTTCTAAAATCTCTATATGCTCTTTTGCTATTCCGAGCTCAAAAGAAGTCTTTCTTAAAAGAATTTCCTTCCTGAAAAGGAGGAATTGCATTAAGAGTTCTTTCATTGAAAATACCTTTGGTACGTTGTTTAATATACCAATGAGCATTACACCAAAACGTTTCTCAAAAAATGTGTGTAAACGTAGTTTGTTTTCAAATACGTTTGTATTCGTGTCTCTGCTAAGTTTTATTGATATACGGATACCATCTCTATCGGATTCATCTCGTATGTCCTCAATTTCCCCAAGTTTTTTTGCTTTAGCAAGTCTTGCAATTTTTTCTACCAAGTCTGCTTTATTCACTCCATAAGGAAGTTCTGTGATAATAAAATATTTTTTTCCTTTTTTCTTCTCTTCTATATGAGATTTACCTCTTATTGTAATAATACCCCTTCCTGTATTAAAATATTCTTTTATTCCTTCTCTTCCTACAACTATTCCAGCAGTAGGAAAATCAGGACCCTTTATAATTTTTAATAGGTCCTCCGGTGTAATTTCAGCACTGCCTAAAATTTCATTATCAATGATATATACCAGAGCATCTATAACTTCTCGTAGATTATGAGGAGGAACATTTGTTGCCATACCTACAGCAATGCCTGAAGAGCCATTGATTAAAAGATTCGGAATTTTTGCAGGCAGAACAACGGGTTCTTTCAGAGTATTGTCAAAGTTTGGAGTAAAATCTACCATGTTCTTATCCAGACCAGTGAGCATCTCCATTGCAATTTTTTCAAGACGTACTTCTGTATACCTCATTGCAGCAGGTGCATCACCATCTATTGAGCCGAAATTCCCGTGACCATCAATCAATGGATAACCTAAGGAAAAGGGTTGTGTCATTCTCACTAGCGAATCATAAACTGCAATATCACCATGAGGATGAAATTTCCCCAAAACTTCTCCTACGATTCTTGCACTCTTTTTGTACGGTTTATTAGGAAGACAACCCATCTGTTGCATGGCAAAAAGGATTCTTCTGTGAACGGGTTTCAATCCATCCCTTACATCAGGCAGGGCTCTCCCTATGATGACACTCATTGAATAATCTATATAGCACTTTTTGATCTCGTCTTCTACGGAAACATTTATAACTTTTTCGCCAAACAAATCTGCCATTTTACACCTCTATATATCTAAATTTATTACTTCTTTTGCATGCTCTTTAATGAATTTTCTTCTTGGCTCTACTTTTTCTCCCATAAGAATTTCAAAGAGTTTATTTGCCTCTTCAGCTTCTCTTATAGTGACTCTTAATATCACTCTTCTTGCAGGATCCATTGTTGTTTCCCAGAGTTGTATTGGATCCATTTCACCCAGACCTTTATATCGTTGGACTTCTGTTTTTGCATTGATCTGCGAGAGTGTCCTTTTTAATTCTTCGTCAGAAAATGCATAGTAAATTTTCTTGCCTAATTTTATTCGATACAACGGAGGCTGTGCAATATAGAGATAACCTCCTTCAATGAGTGGTTTCATATATCTGAAGAAGAATGTAAGCAACAACGTGCGGATATGTGCTCCATCTACATCTGCATCTGTCATAATGATAACCTTGTGATACCTCAGTTTCTCTGCTTTAAAATCGTCCTGTATACCGCAACCCAGGGCAGTAATAAGATTTTTAATTTCCTCATTTGTAAGAGCATGGTGAAGATTTGCTCTTTCTACATTTAATATCTTACCTCTTAGTGGTAAAATAGCCTGGAAGCTTCTGTCTCTTCCTTGCTTTGCACTGCCGCCTGCAGATTCTCCTTCTACTATATACATTTCTGCTCTTTCAGGATCATTTGTTGTGCAATCTGCCAATTTTCCAGGAAGCCTACCTGCGAAATCAAGGCTGTTTTTTCTTCTTACGAGTTCTCTTGCTTTTTTTGCTGCAATACGTGCGTTCCGAGCAAGTAAGGATTTTTTCACGATTTGTTTTAATTCTTCAACATGATGATCGAAATATAAAGTAAGCTTTTCCTTTACTGCCTCGTACACAAGATTTTTTACTTCTGCATTGCCAAGACGCGTTTTTGTTTGCCCTTCAAACTGTGGATTTACAATTCTTAGATTAATAACAGCTGTAAGCCCCTCCCTTGCATCATCTCCTGTTAGTGTTTCACCATCTTTTATGAGTTTTAACTGACGAGCCTGGTCATTCAACGTTCTTGTAAGGGCTGCCTTGAATCCTATTTCATGAGTTCCTCCATCAATTGTCTGGATGTTATTTACAAATGATTTGATGTCTGTTGTAAATCCGCTATTGTACTGCAGAGCAACCTCTAAGAAGAAATCTTCTGCTTTTTTTTCTATATATATAACTTCTTTAGGGAGTACCTGTTGTTCTTTGTGAATTTCTTTCACAAAGTCCTTAACGCCACCCTCTGAGAAATAGATTTCTTCTGTCTCGTTTTTTTTATCAATAAATGTAATTTTTAAACCACTGTTCAGGTATGCTAATTCTTTAAGTTTTGTCTTTATGATATTTGCATTAAATTCTATTGTGTCAAATATCATTTTATCTGGTTTGAACGTTATCTTTGTACCGTTTTTCATAGGAAAGAGTGTACTTAATTTCCTCAAAGGATATTGTGGAATACCTCTTACAAATTCTTGTTCATAGGCAATGCCATCCCGTGCTACTTCTACATACAAGCGCTCAGAAAGTGCATTTACTACTGACACACCTACTCCATGTAATCCGCCAGATACATGATATACCTTTCCTTCAAATTTCCCTCCAGCATTAAGTTTTGTTAGGGCAACTTCAACGCCAGAAATACCCAGAGTAGGATGCTTGTCTACAGGGATACCTCTGCCGTTGTCTATTACCGTAACAGTGTTATCTTTTGAAAGAATAACACTAATTTCTGTGCAGTACCCTGCCATTGCTTCATCTATACTATTATCTACTACTTCAAACACAAGATGATGAAGCCCTCTTGTGTTAGTAGATCCTATATACATTGAAGGGCGTTTCCTTACGTGCTCAAGCCCTTCCAGAACTTTTATATTTTTTGCAGTATAATCCTCATCTTGCATTGTTTTACCTCCAGTTTTTTAACCGTACTATTTTAACAGAATTTCGGAAAAAGTAAAACTATATTGTAATTTTGCAGCATTTTGAAAAGCATTTGACGATTTTTCATAAAGTAATAAAATATAATAGGAGATGAATATATGAATTGGAATAATTTAACAGAAAGGGCTCAGAAGGTAATATGGCTTGCTCAAGAAGAAGCACATTTTTTAAATAATGATTACTTGGGTACTGAGCATATATTACTTGGTCTCATTAAAGTTGAAGAGGGTATTGCATACCGTGCTATTACTACTACAGGGGTAGATCCCCAGGCGATTGTGGAAAGAATTGAGTCGTTGATAAAGGAAAATAAACAGAGTAATACCTTTGAAAAGGAAAACGTGATACTTACTCCCCGTGCAAAAAGAGTATTAGAAATTGCAGAGAGAGAGGTAATCAATCTTGGTGACTCATACATTAGTACGGAGCATATTCTGCTCGCTATTATTCACGAGGGTGGAGGAGTTGCCATTAAAATTCTTCAAGATATGGGTATTAATATTTCGCGGCTTGAAGAAACAGTTTATTCAATGTTAGGAGAGAAAAAAACAGCAAAAAAGGGAGCATTAATTTATACACCGCATCCGACAAAGACACCCATTCTTGACCAATACAGCAGGGACCTTACGCTTCTTGCTAGAAGAGGAGAATTGGATCCAGTGATAGGCCGTGGCAACGAAATGGAACGTGTAGTAGAAATTCTCTTGAGAAGGAAGAAGAATAATCCTGCTATTGTAGGTGATCCAGGAGTAGGTAAAACTGCGATCGTCGAAGGGCTTGCACAAAATATTATAGCAGGAGATATACCAGACTTACTCGGAGGGAAAAGAGTTGTTGCATTGGATATTCCATCAATTATTGCAGGTACAAAGTACAGAGGAGAGTTTGAAGATAGGATGAAAAAAATTCTCCGTGAAGTGGGAAAAGCACAAGGTAGTGTTATACTATTTATAGATGAGTTTCATACACTTGTAGGAGCAGGAGCAGCAGAGGGAGCGGTAGATGCCTCAAATATTTTAAAGCCTGCACTTGCAAGAGGTGAGATACAGGTAATAGGTGCTACTACTTTAAAGGAATACAGAAGATACATTGAGAAAGATGCAGCTCTCGAAAGGAGATTTCAACCAGTGTTTGTAAAAGAGCCCAATGCAGAAGAAAGTATAAAAATTCTTAAGGGTTTACAGAGCAGGTATGAGAATTTTCATAGAGTAAAGATTACAGATGAAGCAGTATATGGGGCAGTTAAATTATCAGTTAAATATATTAATGGACGATTTTTGCCTGATAAGGCAATTGACCTTATTGATGAGGCTTCGGCAAGAGTACGGCTAAATTTTTCAAAAAATTCTCGAATAAAACAATTAGAAAATAAACTCAAGCTGATAAAAGACAAGAAGTTTCAATTTATACGGGATAGAAATTCTTTTGAAGTGGAAAAGCTCAGGACAGAGGAGAAAGGAATAATGAAAGAATTGAAATATTTAATGTCTTCTTATACTGCTACATCCAATGAAGCACCGAAAGTGACGGAAAATGATATACGAAAGGTTGTATCCTTGTGGACGAATATTCCCGTGGAAAGCCTTATGTCTAACGAAAAGAAAAAACTCGTTGATATGGAGAAAGAATTACACAAAAGGATTGTTGGTCAGGATGTTGCAGTGAAATCAGTGTCTAATGCAATACGCAGAGCAAAAGCTGGATTAAAAAATCCAAATAGACCTATTGGTACATTCTTATTTCTTGGGCCTACAGGTGTGGGTAAAACAGAGCTTGCTAAGGCACTTGCGGCTTTTCTCTTCGGCAGTGACACAGCTCTCATTAGACTTGATATGTCAGAGTATATGGAGAAGTTTAGTGTGTCTAGGCTTATTGGCTCTCCTCCTGGGTATGTAGGTTACGAAGAAGGAGGTATGCTTACAGAAGCAGTAAGAAGAAAACCTTATTCTGTTGTATTATTTGATGAAATTGAAAAAGCCCATCCCGATATATTTGATATTCTTCTCCAGATTATGGATGAAGGACGTTTGACTGATGCTCAAGGGCATACAGTTGATTTTAAAAACACTGTAATTATTCTCACTTCTAATTATGGCACTGAAAAATTTAGAGTGAATACACTTGGATTTTCTACAGGAGATGCAAAAGAAACGTTTGAAGGAAAGAGGAAAAAACTTCTTTCATCACTTAGACAGATATTTAAACCAGAATTTTTAAATAGATTGGATGATGCTATTGTATTCTATCCTCTAACGCTCAAACAAATTGAACAAATAGCAGACATTATACTGAATAGAATAGAAGCAAATATATCTGAGGAAAATATACATATAAAGCTTACTGATGCGATGAAAAAATACTTAGCACAGAATGGCTACAGTGATGAATACGGTGCACGTCCGTTGCAACGGCTTATAGAAAAAGAAGTAGAAGATCCAATAGCAATAGAGCTTCTGAAGGGCAAGTTCCATAGTGGAGATACAATTGTAGTGGACTACGATGTAAAGTCTAACAAAGTGAAGTTTGAAAAGGAAAAGGAAAAAGTTGGAGCAAGCCAGTAGAACAAGAAATTTCTCGATCATTGCTCATATCGATCATGGTAAGTCTACACTTGCAGATAGATTGCTCGAAAAGGCAAACTTAATAAATGCACGTAACAGAGAAGATCAAATTCTGGACGATATGACACTTGAAAGGGAACGCGGCATTACAATCCGTGCACATCCTGTAACGCTTAACATCAAAAATAAGAAAGGCGAGAGCTATCAATTCAACCTTATAGATACACCAGGACACGTTGATTTTACATATGAGGTATCGAGGAGCTTAAAGTCTTGTGAAGGTGTAGTGTTACTTGTAGATGCTTCCCAAGGCGTTGAAGCACAAACCATTGCAAATACTTACCTCGCACTGGAACGGAATCTTGTTATTATTCCTGTAATAAATAAGATTGACATTAAAGGTGCAGATGTAGAGGGAACAGTAAAAGAAATAAAAGAAATGCTCGGCTTGAAAGAAGAGGATATTTTAAAAATCAGTGCGAAGCTTGGCACGGGAGTGGACAATTTAATAGAAGCAATTATTGATAGAATCCCACCGCCTTCTGCAAACAAAGAAGCGCCTCTCAGAGCACTCATTTTCGATTCGTATTTTGATACGTATAAAGGTGTTATAGTATATGTAAGGATAATGGATGGTACAATTTGTAGAGGCGATAGAATTAAGTTTATGTCCACTGGAAAGGAATTTCACGTGGAAGAAGTAGGAATATTCAAATTAAAGATGGAACAAGTTAAAGTATTAGAAGCAGGGGATGTCGGTTATTTTACGGCAACAATAAGGGATCCTTTGGATGTATCCATTGGTGATACTGTTACTAATGCAGATAAACCTGCAAATCTACCTGTTCCGGGTTTTAGAAAAAGTGTGCCGATGGTTTTTGCAGGTATATACCCGATCAATACAAATGAATTTGAATCGTTAAAGAGATCTCTTGAAAAATTACATCTCAATGATCCAGCGTTTACATTTGAACCGGAAAATTCAAAAGCCCTAGGTTTTGGGTTTAGAGCAGGTTTTTCTGGCCTATTACATCTTGAGATTACGATAGAACGGTTGAAGAGAGAATTTGGTCAAGAGATCATTGCAACGATACCAAATGTTGTGTATGAAGTTGTTTTAAATAATAAAACTGTTATTCATATAGATAACCCGGGCAGATTACCAGATCCGTCAAAGATAAAAGAGATACGAGAGCCTATTGTTACTGCATCTATTATGGTTCCGCCAGAGTTCATTGGTAATGTAATGAAACTTGTAAAAGAACGAAGAGGTAAGTTTATAGATATGGTTTATCCAGAATCACGAAGAACAATACTGAAGTATGAAATACCTCTGCAGGAGGTTATCACGGATTTTTTTGATAAGCTTAAATCATTGACAAGAGGGTATGGTACGCTTGATTATGAATTTAAAGACTTCGGAAAAGCAGACCTTGCAAAAGTGGATTTCTTGATCAACAGACAGCCGGTGGATGCACTTTCATTCATTGTGCATCGGAAAGAAGCTCCTTATATCTCAAGGCAGATGTTATTTCGTATGAGGAAAGCAATTCCCAGGCAGATGTTTGAGGTAACATTGCAAGCTGCCATTGGAAGTAAAATCATTGCAAAGGAGAGGATTGTACCTTATAGAAAAAATGTATTAGCAAAATGTTATGGTGGTGATGTAACGAGGAAGAGAAAACTCTTAGAAAAGCAAAAGCAAGGAAAAAAGAGAATGAAACAAATTGGCAGAGTACAAATTCCTCAAGAGGCATTCCTTTCTATGCTGTCTGTGAAAGGTGAAAATAAAAAATAGAGGTCTTTCTCTCTATATACATATACCTTTTTGCCTGAAAAAATGTAATTATTGTGACTTTGTGTCGTTTCCATCAGACAAAAAAGAGATTGAAAAGTATGTCCAGTATTTGCAGAAAGAAATAAAAATTTTTGTAGATAAAAATAGCATTAAGGATATTCCGTTGTTAACTATCTACTTTGGAGGTGGGACACCTTCACTTCTCTCAATAAATGAGATGAAAAATATTTTTTCCTCAACGAGGAGAAACTTTAAACTGCTGGAAGATGCTGAGATTACGCTTGAAGCAAATCCTGAAACTGTGGAATTGAATAAATTCAAAGCATTCAAAGATTTAGGCATTAATCGTGTAAGTATTGGTGCTCAGTCATTCAATGATAATACGCTGAAGATATTGGGAAGAGTACATAGTGCAAAGAGAATTTATAAGAGTTTTGAATGTGCAAGAAAAGCAGGTTTTCAAAACATAAATATTGACCTTATGTTTGCACTGCCCGGTGAATCAATAAAAGATCTATCATATTCTTTAAAGGAGGCAACGAATCTTAATCCTGAGCATATTTCATTTTATTCTTTGATGATTGAAAGAGGTACAGTATTTTATAGAGAAAGAAAGCATCTGCATTTGCCTAATAATGATGAAGAAGCATACCAATACCAGTTTGGTATAGATTTTTTAGAGAAAAATGGTTATAAACAGTATGAAATTTCAAATTTTGCAAAAGAAGGCTTTGAATGTAAACATAACGTTACGTATTGGAAAAACTTGCCTTATATTGGTTTTGGCGTTGCAGCCGGTAGCTACTTTAAAAGAAAACGGACGAGGAACGTATTAAAATTATACAATTATTATAAAAAAATTGATAGAAGCATTTTACCCGTCGGTTTATATGAGCATCTAAAAGGCAAGAAAGCAAAAGGCGAGCATGTTATGATGAATTTAAGAACCTTAAAAGGGTGTGATAAACACCTTTATTATATAAGGTTTGGTACTTTACCTGAAACAGACTTTGATAAGGAAATTAAATTCCTCAAAAATAATAAATTAATAGAAGAAGATAAAAATTTCATACGTCTTACACGAAAAGGATTGTTTCTTGCAAATATTGTATTTGAACAATTCATTTCTTAATAATCTTTGCCCTTTCTATGGAGATAAGATAGTCTAAAGCTTTTTTTGTTTCTTCTATGTTTACATTGAGCTTTTTGGAAAGTTCAAGAAGCGTTTTTCTTCCATCCATAATTCTGTACAATTTTGATGCCGTTTTATTCTCTATCGGGTTACTGCCGAACCATGTTTCTGTTGGTCTTAAGGATGTTGGTATGATTGTCTCTGCGCTTTTATCTACTTTTTCTTTCTTGTATTCTTTTACTTCTATTACGCCTTTTTCCTTCAAATGTTTGAGGATCTCTAAAAGCTCAACCTTGCTCTTTTTTGTCTTCTCCATAAGTGCTTTAATTGTAATACCGTTTCCTATAGATGTTACTGTTCTCCACTCTTGCCTTGTGAAATCTATTTTTCCTTCGCTTACTTCAGATAGAGTAATCTCTGTTTTTAGGGATGGAAATAATTTATGAAGAGGATGCCATCGTTCTGCAGCTTTTTTGTATATTTCTGCAATATCATCAAATTTTTTATTAATGAGATCCTCATCACTTTGTGTTGGTACATCACCTTTAGAAAATATAAACTGTCCTTGAGAGATACAGGCAAGCTCCTCTAACACTGGGATACCTGTGAGTGTTCCATCTGTACTGTGTATTACTTTGCCATTCTTAAAATACAGGGATATTTTTTTCTGGTTTTCTTCTTCATCAACAAATTGAACATCTAAAACCCCAGTTTTCTTACCAGAGCTGATAAGTTTAACAATATCCTCTAAAGAAAAGTCATTTAAGTTTCCTTCTAACCCCATTACCAATCACCTCTTTTTATATTATATGAATTATTGGTAGAAATTAAAATGGCTGTACGGAATGGCATTATAAAAGAATGCATTAAGGTTGTATATAAGATTTTGGATGAGGCAATTCAGCTATTTGACTTATGGTAATCTTTGATATATAATTCGTTGTGTGGGCAGAAAAGCAGAATTTAAAATTAAAGTACTATACAGAAGGGGCAAAGAATGCCTGCTAACTAATATATGTGAGTACTCTTTTAAGGATTCCTTAAATGCTTTTATCAACTATTTTTTAATGAAAAGGAG
>CAYONU010000027.1:0-15225 GCA_964405445.1 uncultured Caldisericales bacterium
GTTATTCCGAACGAAGTGAAAAATCTCGTATTTCAAAAGAGGGACTTTTTGTACTATGGTCTATTTTGACAGTAGAGAATATAGTATTATAATATGCACAATGAAAAAGATTATATTGATTTTTTTGGATGCAAGGAGGAAAAATGAAAATTGTTGTAACTGTAAAAATAGTGCCAGAAAAAGTAGTACTGGATAAGAAGACAGGGCGAGTAATAAGAGAAGGAGAAAAATCTATCTTCAATCCACTGGACCTTCTGGCATGTAAAGAAGCGGTAAAACTAAAAGAACAGTACGGAAGTGAACTCATTGCCTTCTCTATGGCACCTCCACAGGGAGAGGCACTACTGAATGATTTATTTAAGTACGGATTTGACAGAGTGATTTTTCTTACTGATAGAGCATTTGCAGGAAGTGATACATTGGCAACAGCTTTTATACTAAGCAAAGCGATCAAAAAACTTGTCCCTGATTTTGATATTATTTTGCAGGGTGATTATTCACTGGATGGGGCAACCGGACAACTTGGCGGAGAGCTTGCAGCATTCCTCGATATCCCTTTTGTAACACAAGTAGTTTCAATAAAACAGAACGAATATTTATATGTTGAGAGATTTGCAGGCCAAACAATGCAGAGATATAAAGTAAGCTTACCTGCACTCGTCTCTGTGAGGAGAAACATCAACAACGGCATTGTAACAAATTTATTTGCTCTTGCCGAAATGTATAAAAAATCCGTTGAAGTCTATACAAATAAGGAATTAAGGCTTCCGGAGGAAAAAATCGGGAAGAAAGGTTCTAAAACAGACGTATTAAATGTTCTTCAGGAAGAGCTGAAGCAGACCAACACCCTGATAAAAGACAACGGTGCTTCCGCTATTGCAAACTTCCTTAAGAAGGTAGGTGCATTATGAAGTTTCTTGTTATAATGAACGAAAATAAAGGCATCTTAAAAGAAGTAGAAAAACTCAATGCAGAAATTGTTACTGCAAGTTTCAATAGAGAAACTAATGCAGATTTTGTGGCAAGTGAAACGATAACAAATGCACTGGATGGATACAATTTTTTAAGTAATGTATATAACTATACTCATCCTGATGCTATTTTTTTTGCAGATGATACACCGCTCAGAGAAACTGCTTCTTACTTTTCAGGGAAGAATGGATTGGGGCTCATTGCACACAGTAAAGGACTAAAGACAAAAGACAAAAAGCTCGTAGGATACGTACCGGGAGGAAATAATGTTTTTGCAGAAGTAGTGTCTACATCTCACCCTGTACTTCTCATTTTAAGAAGCAGTAAGTCAGGAGAATTTTCTTCAACAAAGCATCAGCATGTTTCTTTCATAAAGAATAATCGCATACATCTTGAATCTGCAGAGAGAATTAGAGAAAACCCTCTCAAATCAGCTCGTATCATTGTCGGCATAGGAAGAGGCGTGAAGCCTGTACTTTTTGCTGATGTAGAAAAATTTGCAAAAGATATTGGCGCAGAGGTTGGGTGCACGAGGCCTTTAGTAGATGTAGGTTTGTTTCCCGAGGAGAAAATGATAGGAGAAACAGGTATATATGTATCACCGGAAGTATACATTGCATTGGGCATTTCAGGTGCACTTCAGCATATCACAAGTGTGGATGCCAAATACATCATTGCCGTGAATACAGACCCTGGTGCACCAATTTTCGCAAAAAGTACATTATCAATTAATCAACCTGTCGAAACAGTATTAAAGGAGTTGAAAAAATGCATAAAAAATTTCTTACGGTAAGTAAAAGTGAGGATGTACTTCCAAAGATTCTTCCTCTCATTAATCTCCCACTGAATGATAAAGAAGTAGATATTGACAATGCTTTTAATGCGTATGCTGCAGAAGAAGTCATCGCATCCTTTGATAACCCTCCATTCCGAAAATCTCTTGTAGATGGATTTGCTGTGCGTAGTGCAGATACAAAAGGTGCATCTCCTGGCAATCCCATTCCATTTAAACTGTCCGGCGAAGTACATATTGGCACTTTTCCGCATTATCACTTAAACCCTTCTGAAACATTCTTTACCCCAACCGGAGGAGCAGTTGTTGACGGTGCTGATGCAGTTGTAATGCGTGAGTATACGGAGATTCGTAATAATGAAGTCTTTGTTATGAAAGAAGTATCAAATGAAGAGAACGTCCTGCCAATAGGAGAAGATATAAAGAAGTATGACATTATCCTCAAAAAGGGAGAACGTATTACACCACAAAAGATTGCAGGGATAAGGAACTTTGGAGTAAAAAGTATTAAAGTAATAAAGCCTATACAAATAGGTATCTTCTCTACAGGAGATGAACTCAGAGATAAAGGAACGTTAAAACGAGGAGAAATATACGACAGCAACAGCTATACACTTGCAGCAGAGGTAAAGCAGGACGGCTTCGTAGTAAATAGGTACGGTATTATAAAGGACAATTTCGAATCAATTGTATCAATGCTTAAAAAAATTATTTCCCAAAACGATGTTGTGTTTATGAGTGGAGGTACAAGCAAAGGCGACTTTGACTTTACCGTAGATGCAATCAATTCTTTGGGAAAGCCAGGTACAGTGATACATGGCATGCACCTTTCCCCTGGCAAACCTACCGTATTTGGCGTAGTAAACAGCAAACTCATCGTAGGATTTTCCGGCAATCCTTTAGCATCATTTCTCGTGTACAGAAATGTCGTACGAAACATCATATTTAAAAAGTTAGGTCTTGAGCTAAAGAAAAAGATTATATTTGCTAAACTCTCCGAAAATATCCCTTCAAGAAAAGGTAGGGAAGAATACATCATAGGGAACCTTGCAGTGGAAAATGGTAAAAATATTGTTATGCCGATATTTTCTGAGTCAGCTTTTATAAGCCCCTTGCTGTATGGAGACGGTATAATCACCGTTCCTTTGATGAGCGAAGGTCTAAAGAAAGGTGAAAGGGTGGCGTTTGAATTATGGTAGAGAGAGAATTATTCTTAAAAAAGAAAACATTAAAAGAAGCAACGGAAATATGGGACGATGCTCTAAACGATTTGCATATCTCGCAGAAGATCCGTGAGGAAAAAATTAAAGTGCAGGACAGTGCTTTTCGGATTACTTCAAGAGAGATACAGTCGAAACTCTCTTCTCCGTTCTACAATGCATCCGCTGTAGACGGCATTGCGGTGAAAGCAGAAGAAACATACGGTGCAACACTTGCGCATCCAAAAACATTGTTACTTAAAAAGAATGGAATAATGGTGAACACCGGAGACCCCTTACCTTTGCAGTTCAATGCAGTGATTATGATTGAAAATGTTGAGTTGAAAGAAAACACTTTTAAAGTTTTTTCATCTATCGGCCCATACAAAAATGTACGGCTTATTGGCGAGGATGTTGGTATAAAAGAAAGACTACTCTTTCCAAATGAATTGATTCATCCTTCGCACATCGGAGTGATGCTCGCAGGTGGTGTTACGGAAATATGGGTGAAGAAAAAACCGATAGTTTTTATTATTCCTACAGGGGAAGAGATTAAAAAACCAGGTGACAGACTTGTCCAAGGCGACATTATTGATACAAATTCCTATATGCTGAAGGCCATGATAGAAGAATGGGGCGGAGAAGCTATTATTACGGATGTTAAACCGAATGATATAAAAGTAATTTCAGATGAAATAACAAACGATACCGAAAAAGGCGATATGGTACTTGTAATAGGTGGCTCTGCAAAAGGAAGCAAAGATTTAACAGGAAAGGTTTTTTCACATTTAGGAAAAGTACTTGTTCATGGTGTCTCTATTCAGCCGGGAAAACCTGTTCTGCTGGGCATAGTAAACAAAAAACCTGCGATGGGCATTCCAGGATTCCCTGTTTCTGCTTACATTGCAGCACGTATTTTTCTAAAAAAAGCAATCTACAAATACTTAGGTATGCCGGAAGAAAAACCAAAATTAATAAAAGCAACTATTAAAAGACCTATTACTTCGTCTATTGGCACGGATGAATTTATCCGCGTAAAGATCGGGAACATAGAGAATAAAACAATCGCTGTGCCTCTAAAAAAAGGGGCTGGCGTACTTTCATCCGTTGCACAGGCAGATGCACTGCTATGTGTCCCATTTGACAAAGAAGGCATAGAAAAGGATACAGAAACTAGGGTAGAGCTCATAAAAGACAAAAATGAAATAAAAGACCAGTTAATTTTCATAGGAAGTAACGATCCTCTGCTCAATGCATTGATTTCATTTATAAGGAAGGACCATCCGGAGTTTAAAGTAGGCATCATAAATAGTGGAAGTTTAGGCGGACTTCTTGCCCTTGAGAGAGGTGAGTGCAATTTTACGGCAGCCCACCTGTTTGATGCAGAAACGGGCACGTATAATACAGCCTTTTTGAAAAAATACGTAACAAAAGATATAGATGTAGTGCACTTTAGTTTAAGAGAGCAAGGACTCGTTGTGCAAAAAGGCAACCCGAAGAAAATAAAAACAATAAACGATCTCGCAAAGAATGATGTTATCTTTGTCAACAGGCAGAAGGGTGCAGGCACACGTGTTTTATTTGATTATCTCTTAAAAGAAAACAATGTCAATCCCTCTGATATAAGAGGATACGAGCATGAAGAGTACACGCATCTCGCTGTTGCAAATAACGTAAAGCTTGGAGGGGCAGACTGTGGTATGGCAATCCGTTATGTAGCAGATGCACTTGACCTGGATTTTATCCCTATTAAAACTGAGCAGTATGACCTCGTCATTTTAAAGAGCGATATCAAAAAGCCTCAATTTTATTTATTACTTAATACATTAAAATCCGATACATTCAAAGAATTTGCTGCTCACTTTAAGGGATATAAGCTCAATGTGAGCTAAAACAAATCTAATCAAATTGTAGAATTCGTACAAAGTATTGATTTTTTGCAAAGTTTTGATATTATCAATTCTGTGTAAACACAACGGAGAGATGACCGAGTGGTTTAAGGTGCACGCCTGGAGAGCGTGTGTGGACCTAAAGTCTACCGTGGGTTCAAATCCCACTCTCTCCGCCACTATTTATTTTCCAATATATCTATTAACTTCTCAGGGAGATTTGCCTCTCTAATTTGTTCTTCCGTCTTTTTTATATTATATTCTACCCGCTTAATTTTGACTTCATTCGTTTTTGTGTCAATAATAGCACAGCTTGCCCTCCAATCCCCATCACGCGGCTGTCCAACACTACCAGGGTTCACTATGATGCTTTTACCGATACCTTTCAGAATAACAGGGAGATGCGTATGCCCGTACACAACAAAATCTGCATTGACACCGCTGAATTCCACTTTAAACTTCTCTTTAGCTGTATTCGGGGGAAGATATGTAAATAGAGGGTCACTATTTGAAGCATGCACCATAAAAAATTTTCTATTATCTATTTCAAATTCTTCTTTTAATGGCAACCTTCCCAAAAATTTTACTTCCTCTTCATTCAAAGATTGTTTTGTATATTCCCTTGTTCTCATCGATAAGTCGTGCATTCTCTTTGAGCAGCCACAATCTACATTAAAAGCTACTGCATTATCATGATTGCCCCGCACCATTCGATATGAAACATCTTTCAATATTTCAACGCACTCTTTAGGGCGCGGGCCATAATCTACAATATCTCCAGCAAATATTACCTTATCGTGAGGAACTCTAAGTATAGATTTCAGTGCCTCCACATTGGAATGCACATCAGAAATAACAAGTATTCTCATAGGCACTACTTAAAGGGAATTATCAGTACAGGAACCGGTGATACCTTTAATACATTTGCAGCAGTGCTTCCCAGAAAAAAAGTACTAATTGCACCCTGTCCCTGTGCACCCATCACTATGAGATTTGCCTTTTCTTTGACTGTTTTTGAAACAATCACTTTTGAAGGCTTACCAAATTCTATATAAATTGTTACAGCGAAGCCTTCCTTTTCAAACTCATCTTTAACGGGCTTAAGCCTCAAATGAGTTTTTTTCTCAAACTCCTTTATCTCTATTTCTTTGTACAGTACATGAGTAAATAGCTCTTCATATTCTACAACGTATACGATAATTACTTCTTTTGCTCCAACTGCTTTAAGTGCTTTAATATAATGTATCGCTCTTTTACTGCACTTCGAAAAATCATAAGGAAAAATAACTTTTTCAAACATCTCATTATCCTTTTAACAAAAATCAAGAAAAAACAAGGCCAATAATGCCCAAAGCAATACAGTACACAGCAAAAACGTAGAACTTCGTCTTTTTAATAATGGCGAAAAAGAAACCTATAGATAAGAAGCCCACTATAAATGAAGCAAGGAATCCAAAGAAGAGCGGAGTATGAGAGACACCCGAAACGGATGCATTTAATGCATCTTTCATTTCAAGAAGGCCTGCACCACCTATTGTTGGGATGGAAAGAAGAAAGGAAAATCGCGCTGCATCTTTCTGATTCATTCCGGAAAATATGCCACCTGCAATTGTAGAGCCGGAACGTGAAATGCCGGGAAAAAGTGCAATGATCTGTAAAAACCCGACAGAGAGTGCATGCTTTAAAGAAACATTCTCCAATGTATCCCACTTTTTCCGCCAATTAACACTTGACAAAATAAGAAGAGCTGCTGTAATAAAGAAAAATATGCAAACAGTATGAGGCTCCGAAAAGACACCTGCAATTTTATTTGCAAAGAGCACTCCTACAATACCTGCCGGGAGAAGCGCTATGAAAAGCATCCAGAATAGACGCACATAAAAGCTCTGCTCTTCTGTTCTTTTCTTTTTGAATGTATTAAAGAAAGCAAGAATCAATCGCCACACATCCTTTATGTAATAAAGAAGCACGGCAAGAAATGTGCCCATATGCAGCGCCATTACAAAAGAAAGTGTCGGCGTGCCCCAGCGAAACATAGCAGGATAAATAACAAGGTTGCCAGAGCTGCTCACTGGCAAGAATTCCGTACCACCTTGGATAATGCCTAAAATAATTGCTCTAAATGCATTCATACTTAACTCCTTTCGCTTATTATAAAATTTTAGTCTTGCTTCTTATAAATCTTTCTTCCAAGAAAATTCACATAATCACTCCAATTCTTTCTGCTTTTATTTGTCACTTCTATAAAACTTTCCACCTTACTGTCCAGCATATCTGCATACGCAAGCGCAGCAGCTTCTATCGTTTGAGGAATCTTCGGAGAGCCATATTCATACTCTCCATGGTGTGAAAGAATGAGATGCAAAAGCTCTATTCTTAATTCATCGGGGAAATCATCAATTTTGTCTATCTCTTTACTCAAAAATGCAGTTTCAATTGCAATATGCCCAAGCAACCTTCCGGAATCCGTACGTTCAATTGCTCTGTCAAAAGTGTATTCATCAATTTTCCCTATATCATGTAACAGTGCACCGGCAACCAATAAATCTCTATTTATCACAGGGTAGATATCCGCCATTGTTTTACATATTCTTGTAACATTCAAAGTGTGCTCAAGCAATCCTCCTATATATGCATGGTGAATAGCGATACTGGCGGGTGCATTTTTTATTCCTTTTACAATCCTTTCTTTGCTAAAAATGTTTTTTAATAAGGTTTTCAAAAAAGGATTCTGCATATTCTCTATTGCAGTCAAAAGTTCCTTAAACAAAGCATCTCTATCGCTTTTTGTAACGGGCAGAAAATCACTGTTATCAAACTCATTTTCATTACATTTCTCTATATTGTCCACACGAATTTGCAGCAATCCTCTGTATGATGTAACTATACCAGATATTTTAACGACATCGCCCTTTTCAAAGATTTTATCAAATTTATCTACATTGTCCCATATCTTTCCATTGATCCTTCCTGTTTTATCTGCAAGCGTCAGTGAAATGTATGCTTGATTATTGCGTGTAAGTGCCTTCTCTCTTTCTAATACAACAAAAATACTCCTCACGGGCGTATTAGGCTCAAGATCTCTAATAAATTGCTTTTTACTCATTTATCACCTCTTTTTAACAGCACGACTGCCAATGCAGCAATGCCTTCATATCTTCCTACGAATCCCATTCCCTCGTTTGTTTTCGCTTTAATACTAATGCAAGAGACTTCTATATTTATAATCTCCGAAAGTTCTTCACGCATCCTTTGTATAAATGGCTTCAACTTAGGCAGCTCAGCAAGGACTATACTATCAATATTTACTATTTTCCACCCGCTTTTCCGTATTCTCTTCACTGCATCTTTAAGCAAAAGAGTACTTTTTATATCTTTATATTTCTCGTCTGTATCGGGAAATAACGTACCTATGTCGCCCAAACCCGCAGCACCAAGCAAGGCATCTATAATAGCATGTATCAATACATCAGCATCGGAATGCCCCTCAAGGCCGTATTCATAAGGTATTTTAATTCCTCCGATGTACATTTTTCTATACTTGCTTAATCTATGCGAATCGTATCCGATACCTACTTTTTGCTCCATTTTTTTATAATTCCTTCCATTAAAATAAGGTCAAAAGGCGTTGTAATTTTTATGTTTTCCTCAAGGCCTTTCACTACTTTTACCTTTCCTTGCATATTTTCAATAAGCATTGCCTCATCCGTTATACCACCTAATGTACATTTTTCATAAGCATTCAATAAAGCATTTCTTCTAAAGAGCTCCGGCGTTTGCACTTCAATGAGTTTTTTCCTTTCAAGCGTTTCCTCTACAAAAGAGTCGTTATTTATTTTTTTTATTGTAGACTTCACCGGTGTACCTGGAATTACAGCATCTACACCTTCTTGCATAGCAGAGAACATTTCATCCAGAAGTTCTCTGGTAATGAAGGGCCGCACTGCATCATGAATTAAAACGAATTCTTCTTTTGCCCGGAGTACACCTTGCTTTGCGCTTTCAGCACGTGTGTCACCACCAGGGACAATCTTTACATTAGAAGATGATCTAAAAAGCTCTTTTCCTTTAACCATATTCTTTTCGTTCATTACAATTATTATCTCTTTTACATATTTATACCGATATAAACAGTCAAATGAATATTTAATAATGGGTATGCCTCTCGATTTTATGAAGCTTTTATCGACACTTCCCATCCTTTTTCCTCTCCCTGCCGCAACAATAATAGCTGAAGTCGAAAAATTCATCAGAAAAGAATTTCCTTCACTTCCTTTATATTCTTTGCAAAATAAAGATTTGCATTATTCATTTTGATTTTATCCTTAAAAAACGATGAAAGTACAAAACTATCAAAACCAAGCCTTCTTCCCTGTATCACTTTTCTCTCCGCTCCCACTGTAGGCCTTATTTCACCACCTAACCCCAATTCTCCGAATATAACAGTCTTCTCCGAGATACTCTTGTCAAAAATATTGGACATAATAGCTACAGCAAGGGATAAGTCTACCGTCCTATCCTTTGTCGTAAACCCTCCAACCGTATTCACATAAATATCAAAACTGCCCAACTTGAGACGCAGCCGTTTTTCCAGTATCGCAACAATCAATAAAAGTCTGTTATAATCTATTCCACTTACGACTCTTCTTGGTATGGGAAAGTATGTAGGTGTAGCAAGTGCCTGTACTTCTAAAAAAATTGGGAGACTTCCCTCTAACGTAGCAGTAATAGCAGAACCAACCGGAAATTCATTTTCTTCCGAAATAAACGTAAGCATTGGATTCTCTGCTTCTACAAGGCCTTTTTCCCGCATTTCAAAGATACCTGCTTCATTCGTTGTGCCAAAGCGGTTCTTCACGCTCCTAAATATACGTTTTACATCTGTTCGTTCCCCTTCAAGGTAAAATACGCCGTCAACAAGATGCTCAATTGTTTTAGGTCCTGCTATCATTCCACCTTTTGTCACATGCCCTACAAGCACAACAGGAATGCCATGCTTTTTTGCAACATCAGTTACTACCCTTGTACACTCTTTTACCTGCGTCACACTGCCAGGAGCACTTTGCAAATGTGTAGAAAACATCGTTTGAACCGAATCAATTACAACAAATATAGGCTGTTCTTTCAGTATGGTATTTTTAATAAGATCAATGTCTTGCTCAATGAGAAGATACAAATTCTTGGATTCTGTTCCAA
Source organism: uncultured Caldisericales bacterium (assembly GCA_964405445.1). Lineage (GTDB taxonomy): Bacteria > Caldisericota > Caldisericia > Caldisericales > Caldisericaceae > CAJXKN01. The sequence goes on from CAYONU010000027.1 coordinate 10,050, forward strand.
GCCTCTTCGCCCTCATTCTTATCTGAAGATACGATTCCTCGCCGGACACGTATATTACTTTTCCCTGTTTTGCAAAGACATTTGCTATTTGCAAAAGTAGGGTGGATTTCCCTATACCTGGTTCCCCACCGACAAGAATAATGGACCCTCTTACAATGCCTCCCCCCAATACCCTGTCAAATTCTTCTATGCCTGTCTTTACACGTTCCTCGGATAATTTTACTTTGTCAGAGGTAATAGAAATAGGGTTTGCAGTTTCAGTATTTTCCTCACCCTCAGTTACCTCTACAAAACTGTTCCAGCTGCCACATTGCGGGCACTTGCCTAACTTAATGGGAGATCTGTAACCGCAAACAGTGCAAACATATTCTTTACTTTTTTTCTTCATTTACATTTTTCAGTTGCGGAAAGAGAATAACCTCCCTTATCGACTCTTTGCCCATAAGGAGCATAATTAACCTGTCAATGCCTATACCCAGTCCTCCTGTGGGAGGAAGACCATATTCCATTGCTTCAACATAATCCATATCCATTACGTGCGTTTCCTCTTCTCCACTGCTTCGCGCCTCTGCCTGCTTCTTAAATCTCTCATACTGGTCAATAGGGTCGTTAAGTTCTGAGAAAGCATTTGCAAGCTCCATCCCGCCAATAAATAGTTCAAAACGGTCTACTGCATGAGGATCCGTTTTATTTCTTTTTGCAAGAGGAGAAATCTCTATAGGGTAATCATACACAAATGTTGGCTGTATAAAATTGACTTCAACTTTTTTATCGAAAATTTCATTTACAACATTCCCAAATGTTTCTGTCTTATCCATTCTTATATCTAATTTATTAAGAATTTCTTTTGAGTTCTCCGGATCTTTCAGTTCCTCCATATCTACATTCGTATATTTTTCAAAAGCTTCTTTAAAAGATATTCTTCTAAATGGAGGAGAAAGGTTAATTTCGTCTCCTTTGAATTGAATTGTCTCTTTTCCTATTGTTTCCTTTGCTGTTGTATAAATTAGTTCTTCAGTGAGTTTCATCATCTCCTTGTAATCCGCATATGCCCAGTACACTTCCATCATTGTGAACTCAGGGTTATGCTTCGTTGAGATACCCTCATTACGAAAATTTCTATTCAATTCAAAGATCTTTTCAAAGCCGCCGACGATGAGGCGTTTTAAATAAAGCTCCGGTGCAATCCTCAAGTACATATCCTGATCAAGTGCATTGTAATGAGTAATAAAAGGCTTCGCTACGGCACCTCCTGCAACAGGCTGCAACATTGGTGTTTCAACTTCCAAAAAGCCTTTACTCTTTAAGAATGTACGGATTGCATCAATTATTCGACTTCTATTTACAAACAACTCCATCACATCACGATTAGATATAAGGTCAAGATACCTCTTCCTGTACCGTAGCTCCGGATCCTTTACACCGTGCCATTTTTCAGGAAGCAGCCGTACCGCTTTGGATAAGAGAACAAAATCTTTTACTTCAACGGTAATTTCTCCCGTATGAGTCTTAAATAAAACACCCCTTACACCTATAAAATCCCCTGCATCTATACTCTTCTTAAAAAAATTGTACTTTTCCTCTCCCAAATTATCAAAGCGGAAGTACAATTGAATATCAGACGAAAAGGCTCTCACGACAACAAAAGAGGCTTTGCCATGCCCCCTTATCACCATTACTCTACCCTTTGCTTCTACTTCTTTGCCTTCCAATTCATCAAACTTCTCTTTTAATTCTCTATTCGTATATTTTGTAAGAAACTTTTTTCCAAACGGATCAATACCCATTGAACGAAGATAAAAAATAAGCTCTTTCCGTTTTTTCTCTGCTTCATTTAAACTCTCGTCCATCATTCCGTACCTTTCTCAATATTTATAATCTTATATTTTATTGTGCCTTTAGGTATTTTTATTGCAACAGTTTCGTTGATCTTGTGACCAATAAGGCCACTTCCTACAGGAGATACCCAGGAAATCTTGTGCTTCTCCGGATCCGATTCGAACGTACCTGTGATAACAAATTTAGATACCTTTTTGTTATCCATATTTTTTACGGTAACTTTACACCCCACTTTTACTTGATCAGTAAGGATGTTCTCCTCGTCAATAATTTCCGCATGCAAAAGTTCTGACTCAAGGCGCGCAATTTCATTTTCCACAAAAGCCTGCTGCTTCTTAGCTGCATCGTACTCAGCATTTTCAGAGAGATCTCCAAAAGCAATAGCTTGCTTTATTTTCTCAGAAATTTCTTTTCGCTTTACCGACTTCAAATATTCCAATTTTTGCTTCATCTCATTAAAACCTTTTTTAGAAAGGAAAAACTTTTTTTCATTCATCACTTCTTCTTTATTCATTTCAGACCTCCTTAAACCATCTTAGAAATATCTTCTACAATCTCAATCAAATCTCTCCTATTCTTTGCTTCATTTATTATATGCCTGAAGTAAGCTGCATTTTTTACGCCTTTTATATAAAAGGGCAAAGCTTTCTTTATTTCTCTCACAGCAATATCTTCTCCTCTTTCCTCTGTTGCTAAATTTATGTGTTCTAATATTATATTCAATTTTTCTTTTAAAGAAAGTGCAAACTTTGTACCATTCTCTACATACTGAACAGCTGATTTTATAAACCACGGCTTGCCTAATACAGCTCTTCCCACCATCACGCCGTCAGCAGAGGTTTCTTCAAACATATTTTTTACATCTTCCTCCGTCTTTATCCCTCCATTTCCCACAACTGGTATCTTCACAGACGATTTCAGTGCCTTTATGCATTCCCAATCTTCTGCTTCCCTTCTAAAACCTTCCTTAACCGTAATACTATGTATAACAATGGCATCTACTCCTTCATTTTCTGCAATGTGACCTATTTGCACCACTCTATTCTCTCCTTCATAAAAACCTTTCCTTATTTTTATCATAAGGGGGATATGAATCACTTTTCTTGTTTTGCATAGAATTTCTTTAATCAAATTTTCATTCTTCAATAAGGCACCTCCTGCACCATTTTTTATAATCTTTGGTGTAGGGCATCCCATGTTTATATCGATTGCATCAAATCCTCTATCCTCTAAAAATTCTGCTGCGTAGGATATCTTATCCGGTTCACTACCAAAAACCTGAGCAACTATCGGTTTCTCTGTTTTTTCAAAATGTGTAATGTCCATTGTTTTTCTATTTTTATAAAAAATACCCATGCTGCTTATCATCTCTGTGTATACCAGGCCTGCACCAAACTCTTTGACAATTTGCCTGAATGCAGAATCAGTAAATCCGGCAAGTGGTGCAAGAATAATAGGAGGCACTACCTCAATGTTACCGATCCTGAATGCCTTTAATATACTCATATATATTATACATACCTTTTAGAGTGAGCTGCTTGTCAAATCTTTCAATACGTCTTGTTACTTCTTTCATCACATGAGAAATCCCGCCTGTTGCAACAACCCTTAAAGGTTCACCCAATTCTTGTTCAATTTCATCAATAAGCCTATCTACCATACCACCTAACCCTATTACAATACCTGATTGCATCTCTTCAATAGTATTTCTCCCTATCACACTTATGGGTACCTTTAAAGCAATTCGAGGGAGCTTAGCTGTTTTTACAAAAAGTGCATTAGCCGCTGCAATGACGCCTACTGCAATGGGCCCTCCAATGAATCGTTTATCTTTTGTCACTACATTAAAAGCTGTTGCCGTACCAAAGTCAACAACGCATATATTCTCTCCTGGAAATATTTTTATTGCGCCCATTACATCACAAATCCTATCCGTACCAACAAGATAAGGTTCATCAACATCAAGCTTTACTCCAAAATCCATATTATTTTCAATGATAATCGCATTTTTACGGATCGTTTTCATTGACACACTTTTAAAGATCGGGACGAGCGGCGGTACAACAGAAGATATCACAAAGTCATCTAAAATATTTTTATCAATACCTTCCTCATCAATAAATGAAGATAAGAGAATTTTGTATTCGTCGGATGTCCTTCCTCTATCCGTTGCAATTCTGAAAACCTTTTTTACACCGTTTTTATCTATAAAACCTATGACAATGTTCGTATTGCCTATATCTGCTGCTATAATCATATTTTATCTCCTCAAAAGCTTTTTTATTTCTTCAATTTCTCTTTCAGTATCTTCTTCACCTTTTCTTATACACTCTTCATTTCTGGAAAAATCCAGGGTGTCCAGATCAATACCCGTTTTTATCACCATATCTCCCTCTTTAAGTTCCTTCCTGTACAAACAGTTTTGTGTAATTCCATACACCCGCCAGGCTATGTCAATCGGAGTTTTAAAACTATCTTTTTCTTTCTTTCCCATACCACCGTCCACATCTATTATTAACACAGTATCCGCTCCCATCTCTCTTGCAACATCAACAGGTGCATTGCTTACAATCCCTCCATCTACAAGCAGCATTCCATTATACTCCACAGGCTCAAAAACAAGTGGAATAGAGATTGTAGCACGAATTGCCTTGTACAGTTTACCTCTATTTAATACAACTTCTTTTCCGGACACAAGATCTGCTGCAATACATGCAAAAGGGATATGTAAATCAGAAAAAGTTTTTTCTCCTGCTATCCGATGAATAAAATATTCAACCTTTCTTCCACTGTCCAGAGCTTTCCTTTTAGCAAGAGAGGACAGCGAAGCTCCTATACTAAAATATTTTGCAAGCTTAGCACGTCTTGATTTTTCTTGTTCAATAAGATACAAAGAATATCTTGTATCTAACATTCTTCCAAACACAATATTTTTTGCATATTCTTCCATTTCTGTAGGTGTAAGGCCCGCAGCGTAAAAACCACCTATCATTCCCCCCATAGATGTCCCGGCAATAACATCAGGAAAAAGATTATGTCTTTCTAAGACTTTTAATACACCTATTTCAGCAAGTCCCCTTGCCCCTCCGCCAGCTAATACCAATCCAAATTTCTTCATATGATACACCTCTTCCAATTTTATTCAGTCCGTACAAAACTTATTTAACCGTTCTTAGATTATACACGAAATTACTTTTCTTGAAAGCCTAAAATAGAAGAAGGAGCGGCTTAGCCAGTATAAGTCACCCCATTCCAGGTCAAAATACAAATTTGTTATGGTGTCTTAATGCCTATCTATCTTTTGAAAGGAGAGATTCTTCACTTCGTTCAAAATGAC
>CAYONU010000028.1:0-14948 GCA_964405445.1 uncultured Caldisericales bacterium
GATACTATATCAGTTTCTCTATAATTTTGTTTACATTAATATCTTTATTTACCATACGAAAGCCAAAACTTTTATGATATACTTTATTATAATTTATCACAAGCATTCTGTCACTTGTTGTATCGCCAACATAGACGCCATCTTCATTTTTTACAAGTAAACGAAGAAGGAGAGGATCAGGTTTTTCTCCATTTTCTCTCGTTACCTTATTTTTAAACTTCATCCCTATAATTCTTTCTGCAAGTTTCATTTCTTTTTTATCTCTTCCTGTAATAACGCCGACTCTATAAAGTTTTTGTGCTTCTTTCATTAGATTTGTATCAATAATTCTCTTTTCTTTCTTCCATAGTCCATCGAACGGAAAATTTCTTTCTTTATATTCTTCACCTAAATAAAATGTGTTAAAAATATTCACGAGAAGATTGTTATCTATTCTATTACTGAAATTTTTCCTTATCCATTCAATACCTTCGCCTTCTGTAAAGTTATCTACGAGAATCTCTGCATCACCATTCAAATAAAAATCTATCAGTGCTTCGCTTACTTTAAAATCATCGCCAAAGTTTCCTTTTGTTCTGAGTTTCCTTATGAGTTTTACGTCTACTTCCGTGAATTTGCCGAATTTTTTAAGAAAGTATTCTGTTGTAAATTTTACTGATAAATCAAAGCTTTTTGTAACCTTGATAAGTACACCATCAACATCAAATACGATCCATTTCATATAGATATTCCTTTAAACTACTTATTACTGCGTCATTCTCTTCTTTTTTGCCTATCGTTATTCTTACCATATCTTTAATTCTCTCTTCGTCAAAGTGTCTTGCAACGATTCCCCTTTTAAGGAGAAAATGGTAAATAGGAAGATTTACAAGAATAAAATTTGTATCACTTGGAAAAGCATAACCTTTGAGTTCTTTTAATAGTCTTTTTCTTTCATTCTTTATAAAATCAATCCTTTCTTTAATGGTATTTTTATTTTCAATCATAATCTCTGCAATGCTCATTGATAATGAGTTAAGTGTAAAAGGAGCTTTCAAAGAGAGCAGATAATTTATAACTTTTTCATTTGATATTCCGTATCCTACACGAAGCCCTGCCATACTGAATGCCTTTGAGAATGTGCGTAGAATAATGAGATTATTGTATTTATCCAGCAAATCCATATTTGACTTTTTATCTGAAAATTCAATGTATGCTTCGTCAAGTACAACAAATGCACCTGTTTCCAGTATATCTATAATTTTCTCTCTGCTTAGGGAATTACCTGTCGGGTTGTTCGGAGAGCAGATAAAAATTATCCGCGCTTTATCCGCATACTTTTTAATCTTATTGTTTTTTAAATCAAAATTATCGTCCAGAGGAATATCAATAACTTTTATATTATTTATCTTTGAATAAAATTTATACATAACAAATGTAGGCGAGCTTATGATATTATAATCTCCCTCGGTAAGCCTTGGGAGGAGAGAAAGGATTTCATCGCTTCCATTTCCTACAATAATATTTTCCATCTTTAGTCCATATAATTTTGCAATTTTTTCTCTCAAAGGATCTCCTATAATATGTGGGTATCTGTTAAATTGTACGTTTTTTAACTTTTCACAAATTTTTTCTTTCAAAAAAAATGGGAAGTCAAAAGGGTTTTCATTTTTATCAAGATATATTTTGTATTTATCTTCTGCTACTTTATAAGGAGTAAATTCCTTTGCAAGTTTGCTTATCTTCATTTTCTCCTCCTTGAAAGTTCTTCCATTACATCTTTTAACTCAATGTTGTTGTATACGAGAAGCACGATGAGGTGATATAAAAGGTCAGCAGTTTCATAGACAATTCTGTCTTTTCCTTCTGCAACAAGCACCTCAACGAGCTCTTCACCAACTTTTTTATAAATCTCCTCTTTCCCCTTTTTAAAAAGTGAGTTTGTGTAAGAATTTGCTTTTGGATTTAGCTTTCTATCTTTTACTACTTCCTCAAGTTCTTTTAGTATGGACAAGGAATAATCTACTCCTCCGACGTATCTTTCCGGCTCTCCTAATTTTCTGTAGAAACAGGAATAATTTCCCGTATGGCAAGCTACTCCTTTTTGCTCTACCTTTGCAAGTAAGGCATCACTATCGCAGTCAATAAGAATTTCTTTTACTTTTTGCACATTTCCGCTTACTTCACCTTTCATCCTTATCCTCTTTTTGCTACGTGAATAATAATACATTATGCCTTCTTCAAGTGTTTTTTTCAACGCTTCTCTATCCATATAGCCTAATGTGAGTACAGTACCTTTTTCATCCTGTACAATAACAGGAATAATGCCGTTCATCTTTTGCCAATTTACTTTTTCTATCAATTCTTTGCTTTTCATAATCTTACATTTACCCCTTTCTCCTGCAAATATTCTTTTATGCTTATTACTGTAAATTCTCCATAGTGGAATATGGATGCGGCAAGTGCTGCATCCGCACCTGCATTGAATGCTTCAAGGAAATGTTCTGGTTTTCCTGCACCACCCGATGCAATAACAGGGATGTTTACTGCAGTTGAAACAGCTTTCGTAAGTGGAATGTCAAACCCGTTTTTTGTTCCATCTGTATCCATACTTGTGAGCAAAATTTCCCCTGCACCTAATTGCTCTACTTGTTTTGCCCATTCTTTTGCATCAATGTTTGTTGCAACTCTCCCTCCTTTTGTGTATACCTCAAAAAACTTTCCATTCCATTTCGCATCAATTGCTACAACAAGGTTTGCACTGCCCAAAATATTGGATACTTCTTTTATGAATGAAGGTGATTCTACTGCTTTTGTATTTATGAATACTTTATCTGCTCCGCCCTTTATTATTTGAACAATTTCATCTAATTCCCTTATGCCGCCACCTACGGTGAAAGGAATGGAAAGGTTGGAGGAGACGTTTCTTGCAAGGTCAAACAGAATCTTTCTTTTTTCAAATGATGCAGTAATATCAAGGAATACTAATTCATCAATACCTTCCCTTTCGTACCTTACTGCAAGCTCCACAGGATCGCCAGCATCCCTTATGTTTTTAAACTTCGTTCCCTTAACTACCCTTCCGTTTTTTATATCAAGTGCAGCAATAATTCTCTTTACAAGCATTAATTTGACACCTCCTTTAACTCGTTTAACGAAATATATTTTTCGTAGATCGCCTTGCCTACAATTACTTTAGAAAAACCGATTTTTTTGAGTTTTTCTATATCTTCTATGCATGATACACCTCCTGCATATATAAATTCTTCCTTATCCCAGAACTTTTTAATCTTTTTAATTCCCGTAAGCGTGCCGTCACTTTCTATGGATGTGTAGATAAACCTTTTTACGAATCTCTTAAGAATGTGATATGCATCCTCAGGTGAAATTCCTTCTTTTTCTTTCCATCCCTTGATGAACACATTGTTATTCTTTACATCAATACTTACAGTTATTCCTTTGAATGCGTTTGTAATCTTTTTTAGGAACTCTATGTCAAATGCACGTGTCCCAATGATTACGTTTTTTACACCTATCTCATAAGCTCTTTTTATACTTTCAAAATTCCTGAACCCTCCTCCCATTTCTACGTTTAAGTGTGTTTTATCTATAATGCTTTTTACGACATTCATATTCTTTGGCATACCGGTAAACGCACCATCCAGATCAACAATGTGAATAAAATCAAAGTAACGAGAAAATTCCTCTGCAATTTTCAAAGGGTCTCCATAAACTTTCACCTTTTTTTTCTCTCCTTTGAAGAGTCTTACTGCTTTTTTATTCATCAAGTCAATTGCAGGATAGATTTTCATAGTTTCTTAAAATTCTCCAGAACTTTGTGTCCTGCATCGCCCGATTTCTCAGGGTGAAACTGAACGCCAAAAATGTTGTCTTTTTCTACAACAGATGCAAAGTAAAATCCTTGATGCTCCGTTTTTGCGGAAACAATTCCTTTCTCCTCCGGGTTTATAAAATACGAATGCACAAAGTAAAAATATTCTTTGTTTTTTATCCCTTTCAGAATCTTTCCTTCCTTCGCTTTGATTATGCTGTTCCATCCAATGTGCGGTACCCTCACGTTTCTAAATTTCATAATATCCCCTTTGAATATGGCTAAACCTTTGCCTTTGCCTTCCTCACTTCTTTCAAATAAAAGCTGCAAACCCAAACATATCCCAAGAAATGGTTTTCCCTTTTTTATATTATCAATAATTACAGTGCGCAGGGGATCCAATTTTTCCATAACAGATGGGAATGCACCTACTCCAGGGAGGATAATTTTATCTGCTCTTTCAATATCCTCTGCTTTGTCTGTAATGATGCCATTTACTGCCCTTTTTACGTTTGAAAGGTTCCCAATGCCTAAATCAATGATTGTTATCATACTATTATCCCCTTTGTGCTGAACATTTTTTGAGAAGGTGCGGTTGCTTCCTTCAGTGCTTTGCCCAATCCTTTAAAACTTGCTTCAATAATATGGTGTGCATTAAAGCCTGCGAGCTGCTTGATATGAATTGTTGCAGGTAGAGTGCGTGCAAATCCCCATAGGAGCTCCCTTACAAGTGACTTTTCAAAGCCTGTTTCTCCTTCCTTTAGCGAAACGTCGAAACTCAAGTATGCACGTGAAATATCCACAGATACAATAATCAGGGCGTCATCCATGGGCATTATTGCATTTCCAAACCTTTTTATATTCTTCCCTTTTATTTTATTCTTCAGTTCTTCTGCAATTGTTATCCCTGTATCCTCCCATAAATGGTGCGGTAAGTCACCTGTTGCTCTCACTACGGCATTCTCTTCCATATAGAAGAACAATGTCCTAAGAAGGTGCTCCAAGACTCTATCATCCGTTTTTATACCTTTTGTATTTCTATCTTTTCCAATCTCCACTAAAATGTTTACTTCCTTTGTTTTTCTTATCATTTCCTCACCTCCAGTGCTTTTTTATGCAGAGGTAACCCTTCTACTTCTGCAAGTTTCACTCCTATATCCCTTTCTCTTAGGAATTCCTCCCTTGAGAGTGATGCGATATATATTTTCTTTACAAAATCCCATATGCCAAGTGCAGAGCTAAACTTTGCCGCGCCGCTTGTAGGAAGGATGTGGTTTGTACCTATGAAGTAGTCGCCAGCCGGAACAGGTGTATAATCACTGAGATACACTGCCCCTGCACTCTCTATTAAATCCAAATATTTCACCGGCTCTTTAACAAGCAATTCCATATGCTCTGGCGCAATATTATTTGATTCAGCAATACATTCTTCAACAGAACTACAGAGTTTCTTTTCTATTCGTTCATTATCAATGCTTTCGAATGTACTTTTTGATGTGGTAAGCAAGAATGCTTTCGAGTCAGGTCCGTGCTCAAGTTGAGAGAGAAGATCTATTTCCACATGTTTTGTATTTGCCGTTTCGTCTGCAACAACACATACTTCCGAAGGTCCTGCAAGCTTATCAATGCCGACGATACCGAAAACCTGCCTTTTTGCTTCATTAACAAATTTATTTCCAGGTCCAAAAATCTTGTTTACCTTTTCCATTCCGATGCCATATGCCATTGCAGCGATTGCTTGAATTCCACCAATTTTATAAATTTCTTTTATATCTAATTTGTTTGCTGCATAAAGGACATATGGATTTACCTTTCCATTTTTTGGAGGTGTTGCAACTGCGATTTCTCTTACACCTGCAATGATTGCAGGGACTGCAGCCATCACAAGGCTTGAAGGAAGAGGCTTGCCGCCGGGTACATATATTCCGATTCTTTTAATGGGAGATATGATATATCCATACATTGAGCCATTCTTAAAGAAAATTTTGCTCTCTTCTTTTTCTCTCTTATGGAATGCTTTTACTCGCAAAATCATTCTATTAATGACATTCTTCATTTCTTCTTCAATATTTTCTCCTTCTTCTATTTCAGAAGGACTTACAGTAAATGTACCTTCATAATGATCGAACTTTTTTGAATACTCTTTTAGTGCGGTTATACCGTTCTTTTTAACATCGTTTAATACATCTCTCACAGTTTTCTCAATTTCCATTTCTTACCTCCTTTGCTTTATTGATAAGATGATTTATTAACTCAAATTTTGTCTTCTGTGAAATTCTGTTTATGATAAGGAGTGCTGACACATCCATAATTTTTACGACTTCTTTAAGGTGATTTTCTCTCAAGGTTGTACCTTTTTCTACAATTTCCGCAATAGCATCTGCAATACCAATATCCGGTGCAATTTCCGTTGCACCCTTTAGTTCTACAATTTCAGCATCTATACCTCTTTTATAGAAGAAATTTTCTGTGATATGAGGATACTTTGTTGCAATTCTCCATCCCTCCATTTCTTCTATGGAAACAGTTATATTCTCTGGTACTGCAACGCTTAGCCTGCACTTTCCAAATGGTAAAGAGAGAGGGACAAAAACATCGCTTTCTCTTTCTTCTACAACGTCACTTCCTGTAATGCCGATATCTATGCCATACTCTACATAGACTGGTACATCGAATACTCTCGCAATAAGCATTTCATACATTCCGTTTTTACTTAAGAGTTTTCTTCCTTCTGGCTCACTTATCCATATTCCCATCCTTTTAATAAAGGATAGTGCATCGTTAAATAACCTCCCTTTAGGTAGAGCAATTCTTAACTTATTCATCTTTTACCTCAATAGGAATTTTATTTTTAACGAGTGAAAAACATCTTTTATACATATTATAAGTGTCACTTCCCTGTACAATGGTGCGTTTTTCTTTTTCTTTATCCTGAGAAAGGGAGAAAAGTGCTTTCAAATTAAATCCGAATCCTACACCTTTTCTGCCGTTTATCAAATAATCTCCTCCTCCTCCAATAGAATAGCCAAGCTTCGGTGAATACACTTCAAAAATAATGTCATCGTAGTATGAAAGGGGCCGGACCGTTCCGAAATCTATAAAGATTCTTTCATCACCTACAATACCTACAATCTTTTTTAGCTTTTCATAATTCGTATCCTTTCCTCTAAAGTTGAATAAATGCCATAAGTTTTCCTTTTTAATTTTGCTTATGGGAAGTGTTTCTATAATTTCAAAATTTCTCTTTCTTAAAGCTTCGAACACTTTATTTTCTAATTCTATGCTGCTTATTTCATTTTTCCATACATTGAGGCTTCCCATATCAATATAAAATTCTTTAATATTCATTGATTCAAGCAGAGAAATAACAATCATTAAAATTTCAATGTGCATAAAAACATCTTTACCTCCGATGAATTCCGCACCCAATTGCCATTCGCCTTTTATGCCATCCTTTAATACTTCAGATATATAGAAAACTCTCAGTTTTTTTCTCTTTGCATATGTACCAATCTGCGATGTAAGGTCTGGCTTTATGAGGTAAAATTCGTTGTTATAAGCAAACTTCAACCCTTCTCTTAAGTTTGGGTTGAACAGTTCAACAGATGGTAGAAATACTTCTCTATAATTCCAGAGATTGAACATCTCCCTTGCTTTTTTACAAACTTTTTCAAATTTCTCTGAGAGTGAAAATATGTCCTTCTTCATTTTTCCTCTGCTAAAAGAAGCTTCATTGCATAGATTGCAGCTATATAACTTTTATCTCCAAGCCCTGCTATGAAACCCGATACGCCTTTTCCCGTGATAATATTACTTCTGAATGTCTCTCTGTTAAAAATGTTAGACATATGTGCCTCAATAACAGGAATTCTGATGCTCCGTATTGCATCTAAAATAGCTATGCTTGTATGCGCATACGCACCAGGATTCATAATAATCCCTGAAAATGTATTTGAATGCTGAATTCTATCGACAATTGCACCTTCGTGGTTTGACTGGAAAAACTCCACATCCAAATTAATTTCTTTTGCTGCTTTCTTCATCTCGCTGTTGATTTCTTCAAGTGTCTTCTCTCCGTATATTGTTTTTTCTCTTATTCCGAGCTGATTCAAATTTGGTCCATTTATAACAAGTATACTCTTCATAAAGATAACACCTCCTTTACTGCATTTATTATTTCTTTTGTAGATATTCCTTTAAGTACAACTGCGTGGTTGTACTGATCTGGTACGATAATATCCAATAGTTTGTTTTTTGCTTTTTTGTCATGCAAGAGAATATTTCTTAAATTATCTCCGTTTATTCTTTTGAGCTGTTCGAATTTTTTTATTGAGAATCCCAATTTGTCGTACAATGCAACTATTTTTTCAAAGTCTTCTTCTTTTAGTATTTTTTTGCTGTACGCAATGTAAGAGGCCACAATAATGCCAAACGCGACGCCTTTCCCATGTGTAATATTGCCATAGCCAAATGCATTTTCACACATATGCCCTACTGTATGCCCTAAGTTCAAAAGTATCCGTTTACCTTTTTTATCTTCAAAATCATCCTTTACGTACTTTAATTTCTCCTCAATGCAAATTGGAATGATTTTTACAAGTAGGTTAAAATTTATTTTTCTTTGAAGCATTTCAAACAATCCATTTTCCGAAAGAATGCTATACTTAAATATTTCGCCTAAGCCAGAAAGTATTTCTTTTTCTGGGAGCGTATTAAGGAACAGAGGGTCAACAAATGTTTCATCCGGCATACGAAACGTACCGACTAAATTTTTTCCGTATAAGGAATTTACACCGTTCTTTCCTCCAATTGCACTGTCTGTTTGTGCAATGAGCGTTGTAGGAACAGAAATAAAGCCTATACCTCTATTATACGTTGATGCAACAAAACCTGATATATCACCTGTAACTCCGCCACCTATGCCATACAGGAAGGTATCTCTTTCTGTGCCATTTTTTCCGAGAAAGTCATACAATTTTATAACTTCGCTAATGTTTTTTGATTTTTCACCGCTCTTAACAATATAAGTGTTGTATTCTGGCAAATGTCCTTTATACAGTTGATACACGTTTTTATCCAGTACAAAGGAACTGTTTTTACGTATATTCAAATCAAACAACTTTCCCGTCTTAAACAAAATTTTCTGTGGGCTTTTCCACCTTTTTTCTGATAGAATATTCAAAATTTTATCTGTAACTGCTTCGGGATTGTCTTCCACGGGAATTTTTATAGGGATTTTTTTATAAAACCTCTTCCTGTTTTCATAAAGTGCATTGAAACTGTTAAAGTCTTTTAATAAAGGGCGAGGACTTTGATTTTTTGCTCTATCAAAAAGTATCTTTGTATTGCCGTCAAGCAAAACAGGAATACTACAACTTAATACGTATTTTAGTGTGGCATCATTTGCTATAGTACCTCCGCCCAGAGCACACACAAAATCATTTTTTTTCCTTAAATTTTTTATCAGTACTCTCTTTTCGATGTTTCTGAAATAGCTTTCCCTTTTCCTTTCAAATATTTGAGAGATCGTTAAATCTGTTTCTTTCTCAATTTCTTTATCCAAATCTATAAAAGGTATGTTAAGTTTTTCAGATAAAATCTTGCCTATCGTTGTTTTGCCCGAACCCATAAAGCCGGAAAGCGTTATCTTTGCCAAAATTTTCTCCTCGTTTTTACATAATAATCAAAACTATTTTTTACGTCTGCCATCGTATCCCCATTAAACTTGTCTAAAAATAGAGAGGCAACAACAATTGCTATGCGCATTGCAGCAACAAGTGCAACGGTGGGTATAACAACAACATCGGAACGTACATAGATAGATGCTTTATTTTCCCATTTCTTTAAATTTACCGATGCAATTCCTTTCCTTACAGTCGGTATCGGCTTACTAAAAAATTTTACGATAATGTCTTCTCCGTTTGTAATACCTCCTTCTGTGCCCCCTGCATTGTTCGATAACCTTTTTACGGAGCCATTTTCAATGTAAATTGGGTCGTTGTATTTACTGCCTTTAAAAACTGTATCATTTCCAATTGTCACGGATTTTACCGTGCCTATACTCATAACACTCTGTGCAATAAGGCCGTCTGCCCTTTTTTTCCAATTATTATAGTCGCCTAATCCTGCTATTATGTTTTTTACTACAACAATCCCTCTTCCCCCGATCGTATCTCCTTCTTCCGTAACTTTGTCGATAAGTGCCTTCACCTCTTTTTCTTTATCAGCAATAAATAGATCCGATAATAGTACTTTCGAAAATGTTTCTTTTGAAAATTCTTCATAATTAACACAAATATCACCAATGCATTGAACGAAGAAATATATATCAATGTTAAATTCTTTGAGAAAGAGCATTGCGATACTTCCTGCTGCAACGTCAATTGCAGTAAGCCTGCCGCTTGTACGCTCGGAAGGAATAGCAGCATTTTCAAGATTGTATTTTATGCTCCCTGCATAATCTATATGTCCCGGTCGCAGCGTACTAAAGTTACGCTGAGTTTTGTTTAATGCATAGTCTCTATTTTTTATGAAGAAACCAATAGGATTTCCCATTGTTATATTATTTTTATCCACTCCCCCGATGATATTAATTCTATCTTTTTCTATCTGCATTCTTTTTCCCCTGCCGTATCCTCTCTGCCTCAAAGAAAGCATCTTATTAATGAATGCTTTATCAATCATCAATCCTTGAGGGATACCTTTTATTATCCCTATAAGGCTCTTTCCGTGTGATTCACCGGATGAAATTACTTCAATCATTCTTTCCTCCATACCATATATTTACGTTTTCAATGCACTGAAAATACAGCATATCAAAACCATTCTTTGCATACTTTGCTTTTTTCTCGCCAATTTCTAAAAATGTTGTTTTCTTCGCATAAATGAGATCGTAAAGTATCATATTCTTATTTATCCATTCTGGTTTTATGAGCGTTTTGTTATCCTTTAGTCCGACTGCCGTAGCATTTACAATAATTTTTGATTGCCTTACAAACTGTGCTGCATCTTGAAGATGCACAGGCACAATATTTCCATTAAAAAGCTCTTTTACCTTTTCTGCTTTTTTAAATGTACGGTTTGCAACAAACACGTTTGAAACATCCATATCGATTAGTGCTTTAACTACTGCTTTTGCTGCTCCACCTGCTCCAAAAACAAGTGCATTTTGTTGGATAATTTCCTTCTTAAAATTAGACAAACTTTTTTTGAACCCTGTATAATCCGTATTAAAACCAATAAGCCTTCCTTTTGGAATTTTTACACTATTTACAGAACGGATTTCTCTTGCAGCACCCTTTAACTCTATGTCAAATTTTAATATTTCTTCTTTCAATGGCTGAGTGAGGTTAAAACCCTTAATAGATTTATCCTCTAAAAAGCCTTTAATTCTTTTCCCTAATTCTTCTTTTTTTGTTGGGAAAAGGTCATATCTTGCCCGTATCTTTCTTTCATTAAAAATCTCTTTATAAATCTTTGGAGAAAGTGAATAATGTATGGGATATCCTAAAAGGAGAAATTTATCCATCTTTAATCACCTTTAACGTATCAAAAAATTCAGGAAAAGAAATGTTTATTGAGTTTGTTTCCTCAATCTCCAGTCCTTTTTCGCTTGCTAACCCAAATACAATAAAAGATAGTGTAATCCTGTGATCGCAAGCAGTTTTCACATATCCGTATTTTATGTTGTGTCTCATAATTTTGAATCCATCATTAAATTCTTCTGTCTCTATGCCTAATGCTCTCAAATTCTGTACGGTGAGTTTAATCCTGTCGCTTTCTTTTGTGCGTAGTTCTTCCGCACCCCTTATTTCCGTTATACCTTCTGCAAATGCGCCTATTACGCCAATCAGAGGAAGTTCATCAATGAGATATGGTACTTCTTCTCTTTTTACGGTTATACCTTTCAAATTGCTGCTCTCAACGTATATATCGCCGAAGATTTCGCCGTTTTTTTCTCTTTTATTTAAGATTTTTATCTTTCCTCCCGCGTCTTTCAGTTTTTTAATAAAATAGGTACGTGTAGGGTTTAGCCCTACATTTTTTATCAAAAGTTTTGCATCCTTTGTAATTAAGGAAAGTGCAATAAAATATGCAGCGGACGAGAAATCCCCTGGTACAAAAATCTCATCGTTTTCAAGCTTCTCCACAGGATAAATAATAACCTTTTTATTTGTTTTAATCTGTCCCCCAAAAGTTTTGAGCATTATCTCTGTATGATTTCGAGACTTAATAGGTTCTTCTATTTCTGTTTTTCCTTCTGCGCTCAGTGCTGCAAGAATAATTGCACTCTTCACTTGAGCAGATGCAACGGGCATTTTATACTGAATGCCTCTGAGCTTTTTCCCTTTTATCACAAGCGGCAGTAAAGTATTATTCTTTCTTCCAATAGTTTCTCCACCCATTTCTCTTATAGGCATAATTACTCTTTTCATGGGGCGTTTCCTCAGAGAATCATCACCTGATAGAATAAAGATTTTGTTTTCTATTCCTGCAAATAGACCTGCAAGGAGGCGCACCGTTGTGCCTGAATTACCTGCATCCAACACATTTTCTGGCTCTCTAATATTTTTTAATCCAATTCCTTTTATTTTTATTCCTTCTCCTAACTGCTTCGCTACTGCTCCAACTGATTGCATAATGCTTAATGTATGATTAACATCTGCTCCTTTATTTGGATTTTTAATGAATACATTTGAATTGGAAATGGAAGAAAAGATATATGCCCTGTGAGTAATAGATTTGTCTCCTGAAACTGTAATCTCTCCTCTTATCCGTTTTATCGGTTGAACTATTATCCCCATATTTCATCCCTTCTCTTTTTCACTTTTTCTATGATGCATTCAAATTCAGCCGTGTCAATTTTGTCTCTTATATTTCTAAGCACTTCAATGTATTCTGAAAGGAATTTTTTTACATTATCACTGTTTGTTTTTATCATCCCATATGACATTATAGGATCACCGTTTGCAATACGTGTTACGTCCCTCAGTCCGCTTCCTGCAAATGCAAATATGTTTTTCTCTTTGTTCATTACGTAAAGAAATAAGGAAACAGAGATAACATAAGGAAGATGGCTTGTAAGCCCTAAAATAAAATCGTGCGTTTCACTGTCTAAAATTACAGGAATACTTTTCATTGCTCTAACAATACTCAAAACAATTTTTTCTTTTTCTTTTGCAAGCCTCCTCTCGTTGGAAAGAAGAAATAAATTTCCTTTAAACAGCTCTTTATCTGCGTAATCAATGCCACTTTTTTCTTTACCTGCAAGAGGATGCCCTCCAACAAAATACACATTTTTTGGTAATTTCTTCATTGCTTCTATCACGTATCGTTTTGTGCTCCCCGTGTCCATTACAATACTTCCTTCTCTAAAACAATGCTTTTCAATAAATTCAGGAATGAATTGCACGGGTATCGCAATAAGTGTTACGTCTGCTTTAGATAAGCCCTCTTCAATATTTTCTGCTTTATCTATTGCACCGTATCTCAATGCTTTTTCCACTGCTTCTTCTTTTATATCGTATCCAATACGTTCCATTTTCCCTTTTAGTGCATAACCAATAGAACCACCGATAAGCCCTAGGCCAACGATAAATATTCTAAAGAATGGTACGTCCGATTGCTGCACTTACCTTCCTCCCTTTTTCCACAAGTTCTTTGAACTGCTCTGGATACAATGATTGCATTCCATCGGAGAGTGCTTTCTCTGGGTTTGTATGTACTTCTATGAGCAATCCGTCTGTACCTGCTGCAATGGCCGCAAGAGATGCAGGTGTTACAAGTGCTCTTTTTCCAGTTGAATGAGATGGATCCACAATAATAGGAAGATGCGTAATAGATTTTAGAAGCGGCACTGCTGAAATGTCCAGTGTATTCCGCGTATATGTTTCAAATGTCCTTACTCCTCTTTCACAGAGCATCACATTTGGATTGCCATTTGAAAGGATGTATTCCGCAGCGAGTAAGAGTTCCTCAACTTTTGCACTCATTCCTCTTTTCAGAAGTACCGGTCTTTTTGTTTTTCCTACTGCTTCAAGCAGAGAAAAATTTTGCATATTTCTTGCGCCGATTTGTATTACATCTGCGTATTCCGAAACGATTTTTACCTGCTCAATGGACATTGCCTCTGTAATAATAGGAAGACCTGTTTCCTTTTTTGCTGCCGCAAGATACTTTAATCCTTCTATGCCTAACCCTCTGAAGCTGTAAGGAGATGTTCTCGGTTTGAATGCGCCACCTCTTAAAATTTTTCCACCATACTTTTTTACTACTTTTGCGATACTTGTTACTTGTTCTTTGCTCTCCACACTGCAAGGGCCTGCCATAATAACAATGCCTTCACCGCCAACCTTTATGCCATCCACATCAATTATTGTATTCTCTTTTTTAAATTCCCTGCTTGCCAATTTGAAAGGCTTCAACACTCTTACCACTCTCTCAATACCTGGCACGGTTTGCCAGTATTCTTTTTCTTTTGCACGGGAATCACCTACGAGTCCTATGATAATTCGCTCTTCTCCTTTTGAAATATGCGGCTTCAGCCCTGCATTTGCTACTCGTTCAAGAATAGCATTTAGTTCTTCTTTTTTAACATCTTTTTTTAAGATAAGAATCATTTTTTCCTCCTTATATCTTTTCTTAGATTAACTGCTTTACCTAAATAGATATGCTTTACATCTTTCTGAACATTAACAAACATCATCACTCTTAGGCATTTTTTCATTGCGCCTTCAACGTACTTCTGCTCTAAATCAATTAAAGGTACACTCAACTCCATTTTCTCTCTTACAGCCTGCGAAGGAAATACTTTTGAAAGATCCTGAGTCATCGTGAACATAATGCTTATGATGTCCTTTTTAGTTAGTCTATTCTCGCGTATAATCTTCATAACAAGCATTTCTGCTGCGCTGGAAATAGCTTCCCTTGTATTTTCTTTCACATCAATTGCACCTCTTATTGCTTTTATCATTGCTCTTCCTCCTTATAATAAAAAAGCCCGCTAAAAAGCGGGCTGAGGCAAAACCTATTCCAAGGAGTATATCCTCTCCTAAGTTTCGCCTCTTCTATGGTAATGAACAAATATATTCTTATCCATTGAAAGTATTATACACATTTTTATATTTAAGTCAATACG
>CAYONU010000029.1:0-14671 GCA_964405445.1 uncultured Caldisericales bacterium
GGACATAATGTAACCGTATGGGAGAAGAACGATCATATAGGTGGTGCACTTAAACTTGCTACTGTTCCTCCCGGAAAAGAAAAACTTGGTTGGCTTATAGAATATTATGATTACATGGTTAAAAAATTAGATATACGGGTACAGTTCAATAAAAGTGCTACTGAAGCTGCCGTGAATAGATTTAACCCGGACTCTGTCGTAATAGCCTATGGTGCAAAGTGTTTGGTCCCACCCATTAAGGGGATAGATAAACACAATTGTATTACCTTTAGAAAAGTTCTGAATAAGGAAATCATGATTTCAGGCAAAAAAGTTGTAATTGGAGGTGGTGGTTTAGTTGGATGTGAAACCGCTCTATTTCTTGCGGAGCAGGGAAATGATGTAACTATCCTTGAAATGCTTCCTGAAATCGCAACAGGTATGGAACCAATCAGCAGAAATTACCTTCTAAGGGAACTGAAAGAAATAGGTGTTAAATATTTTGTAAATGCTTCAGTGAAAGAGATTAAGGACGATGAAGTCTTTTTCGGAAACGGGAACTCTATACCTTCTGATTTCTTTGTTGTTGCATTTGGCGGACGGCCTGACCATACATTGTATAATAGTATCCGTATGAAATATGAAACGTATCTTATAGGCGATGCGGTTCGTACAGGTAAGATTATTGATGCGGTTCAGAGCGGCTTTGCAATAGGAAAACTTATTTAAAGATAAGAAATAATATTTGATAGAAGCCCGTGCTTCTGTGCGGGCTTTTTTGATTTCTTAGTTTTACTGAAAATTTTACTTAAAAGTGTGTTGCCTCACTTGATTTTTTCCATTTCTTTTTTACAATAGAGTATAATAAATTCGCACCCTCTGGATTTCAAGGATTGTGCACGAAGTGTCTCCTGAAAGAAGAAAGAGGGGAGGAAAAACAAAAATAGGAGGTATTGTTAATGGCAGTTGTAACGATGAAAGAATTACTTGAAGCGGGTGCACATTTTGGGCACCAGACGAGAAGATGGGATCCCAGAATGAAGGATTATATTTATGCTGAGAGAAACGGGATTCATATTTTTGATCTAAGAGTTACTGTAAAAAAAGTTGAAGAGGCGTATACTTTTGTTTCTAATCTCTCAAAGGAAGGTAAAACAATTATTTTTGTGGGAACAAAGAAAGCAGCACAGGACATCGTAAAAGAAGAGGCAAATAGATGTGGTATGATGTATGTAAGTCAGCGTTGGGTAGGTGGTTTGCTTACAAATTTTGCTACTGTTAGAGTTCGTATTAATAGATTAAAGGAACTGGAGAAATTAGTAGAAGAAGGTTATCTTGAGACAATAACAATTAAAGAAAGGGTAAAGACTGAACGTGAACTTGCCAAGTTGCAAAAGCTTTTTGAAGGTGTTAAAAATATGAGTGCTCTTCCCGGTGCAGTGTTTGTGACAGATACACATAAGGAGCGTAGTGCAATATTAGAAGCAAGAAAACTGCACATCCCCGTGATAAGTATTGTAGATTCCAACTCAAACCCTAAAGAAATTGATTATCCACTTCCCGGCAATGATGATGCAATTAGATCCTTAAGACTATTTACTTCGATAATCGCAAATGCTGTAATTGAAGGAAAAGAAGGAAAGATAGAGAACGATGAGGAGAAGAAAGACTTTGGTAAGAGAGAAAATGCAGAAAAATTATCTGAAAGTTTACTAAAAAAATCTGATGAAGGAGTTGAAAGATGAATTTAGATCTCATTAAGAAATTGCGTGAAAGGACAGGTGCTGGCATTGTGGATTGCAAGAAGGCACTTGTAGAAGCAAATGATGATATTGAAAAGGCTGTTGAAATTTTGAGAGAAAGAGGAATTGCAAAAGCAGTTAAGAAAGCCGGTAGAGCAACAGACCAGGGCATTATTACTGCTTATATTCATCCAGGAGCACAGCTTGGTGTATTAGTTGAGCTGAATTGTGAAACGGATTTTGTAGCAAGAACAGATGAGTTTAAAAGTCTTGCAAATGAGATTGCTTTGCAGATTGCAGCTACTGATCCGGATTACATTACAAGAACGGATGTGCCGGAAGATGTGCTTAACAAAGAAAGAGAAATTTATAGAAAACAATTTGAAGGTCAAAAGAAACCGGAAAGTGTTATCGAAAAAATTGTGGATGGCAAAGTCGAATCGTTCTACAAAGAGCATTGCTTGCTTGATCTGCCTTATATACGCGATGAGAAAAAAACGATGCAGGATATCATAAAAGAGCATATCTCAAGGTTTGGAGAGAATATCTCCGTAAGAAGATTTGCTCGCTTCAAGGTGGGAGAGGAATAATTGCAGCAGTACAGAAGAATTCTTTTAAAACTCAGTGGAGAAGCACTTCTCGGTAAAAAGAAGTTTGGTATCGATACAGGAGTATTAAATGACATTGCCGATCAGGTGAATGTACTGCAGACACATAACATTGAGATAGGTATAGTAATAGGCGGAGGCAACATTTTTAGAGGTGTAGAGAGCGAAAGTTTTAACATCGATAGGGCTACTGCAGATTATATGGGTATGCTTGCCACAGTAATTAATGCTCTTGCATTACAGGGCGTGCTTACAAAAAAGGGGAGTGATGCAAGAGTTATGTCATCCCTGAGTCTTACACAAGTGGCAGAACCTTATATTCTTACTAAGGCACTGTCGCATCTACACAAGAAGCGTGTAGTGATATTTGCAGGAGGTACAGGCCTTCCGTTCTTTACTACCGATACAACTGCAGCTTTACGCGCAATAGAAACGAAGGCAGATGCTTTATTTAAAGCTACTAAAGTGGATGCTATTTATTCTGCCGATCCCTTAAAAGATAAAAATGCGCGTAAGTACACTTCCATATCTTACACTGAATTTCTTGCAAAAGACTTAAAAGCAATGGACTCAACTGCTGTTTCTCTTTGTAGAGAGTACAAGATGCCTATCATACTATTTAATATGAAGAAAAAGGGTAATCTGGTAAGAGCAATATTAAAAGGAGACGTAGGTACTTATATAAAGGGAGGATGATATGGAATTAGAAAAAAATTTTTACAAAGAAATAGAAGAAGAAATGAAAAAGGCGATTGATGCATTAGAAAAAGATTTTGCACGAGTCCGTGCAACAAAAGTTACACCAGCATTGCTTGACCCTGTGAGAGTGCAGGCGTATGGAACTACTGTGCCACTCAAGCAAGTTGCATCAATTTCAGCACCTAAATCACGAGTCCTTGCTGTAGAACCATGGGACAAGTCTCTCTTAAAAGAAGTAGAGAGAGGTATATTAAAAGCAAATCTTGGAGTTATGCCTCGTAATGACGGTACAACTATTACACTTCCTTTTCCTAAGTTAGATGAGGAGGAAAGGCAAAAAATCGTTAACCAGGTAAAAAAAATGGCAGAAGACTTTAGAGAAGAAATCAGGGCTATTAGGAGAAGAGCGATAGATAAGGTAAAAGAATGGGAAAAGAATAAAGAAATATCAGAGGATGATAAGTATCGAATGCAGGATAAGGTACAGGAACTTACAGATAAGTATATTAAAGCTGTAAATGAACACCTTGAAAGAAAGGAAAAAGAAATTCTCGAGATTTGATGAATGAAAAACTTACCGTTCCTGTCCATACAGCAATCATTATGGATGGGAACGGGCGCTGGGCTAAAAAGAGGGGGCTTAAAAGGACAGAGGGGCATAGGAAAGGTGTTGAAACAGTAAAGCGTATTGTAAAAGTATCGGTAGATTATGGTATGGAATTTCTCACTCTTTATGCATTCTCTACAGAAAACTGGAGAAGGAGCAAAGAAGAAATAAATTTTTTGTTTCATCTGTTTGTCACTGCAATCAATGAGTATATTCCTGAGCTTAAAGAGAATAAGATAAGAATTAATTTCATAGGTGATGCCGGACCTCTTCCCGAATTTGTCAAAAGAAGCATACAGTATGCATTTAACGAAACAGCAAACAACAACAGAATGATACTGAATATTGCTTTAGATTACGGGGGAAGAAGGGAAATTATAGAGGCGATAAAGAAAGTTTTATCGTCGAGAAAGAGAGTCAAAATTACAGAAGAAACATTCAAGGATTTTTTATATACAGCAGGCCAACCTGACCCTGACCTTATTATAAGGACTGGAGGGGAGAAGAGACTGAGCAATTTCCTTCTGTACCAATCAGCTTATTCAGAATTATTTTTTACAGATACCCTATGGCCAGATTTTACTGAAAAAGAATACCTTGAGATACTAAAAGATTATTCTAAAAGAGAAAGAAGGTTTGGGAAAGCCACGTGAGGAGAATTTTCATTGTCGGCTCAACAGGTGCTTTAGGCAGGGAAGCTATTGAAGTAATATCTATCCTCGGTGAAGAATACAAAGTAGTAGGCATTACTGGTTTCAATAGCGTAACACTCCTAAAAGAACAAGCAGAGAAACTTAATCCTCAATACATAGGTATCAGAAAAAAATTCATTAATAATATCAAGGAAACATTTCCTGAAAAGTACGTATTTGATGTTAGAGATAATTTAAGTAAAGCAATAATGGATGCTTCTCCTGATGTTACGCTGTTCCTTTCTTCCAATATTACAGCACTTAAAGCAATAGATGCCCTGCTGAAAAATAAGAAATACGTTGCAATAGCAAACAAAGAATCAATTATTACTGGCGGTGAGATTCTCTTTTCTGATAAGAATAGAAAGTATGTTATACCCATTGATAGTGAGATGTCTGCTCTATTCCAATGCATTGCAAATGAAGAAAAGAGTACCATTAAAAGGTTTATCATTACAGCATCAGGAGGTCCATTCTGGAAAAGGGATAAAAGTACATTTGATAAGATTACAGTAAGAGAAGCACTGCATCACCCGAATTGGCAGATGGGGAAGAAAATTACAATTGACTCAGCAACACTTATCAATAAAGCATTCGAAGTAATGGAAGCACACTTTCTGTTCAACATAGATTATGAGAAAATTGACGTAACTGTGCATAGACAAAGTATTGTTCATTCGCTTGTGGAATTCATAGACGGGAACATAAAAGCAGTTTTAAGTGTACCGCTGATGTATTTTCCTCTGCAGTATGCTATTACATATCCAAGGAGAATGGAAACAGCTTTTCCAGCGTTAAACCTTGAAGAGATTGGGGAATTAACATTCCAGAAAATAGACAAAAAAAAGTTTCCTGGATTTAGTATTACTTTACAATACGGAATGAAAGGGGGGAACTTTTTGCCCTCTCTTATTGCAGTAGACGAAGTACTGGTAAGGGAATTTCTTGAAGAAAGAATACATTTCAGTGATATATCTCGATTTCTGGATATTATTATGCAACATATCACCTATAGAAAAGTCAATTCGATAGATGAACTTGTAGAACTGTATAACAGTGCTATAATAATAAGTAGAGAAATACTGAGAAGGAGTTTAAAGTGAACATAATTTTAGAAATTATATATGGAATTATTGTAATAAGTATTATTGCTCTTGTACATGAATATGGGCATTATTATGCAGCAAAAAAGTCTGGCATTGCTGTTGAGGAGTTTAGTATAGGATTTGGCCCACCGATATTCCACAAAGAGGCGGGAGGGACTATGTATAAAGTATGCGCTATCCCTATCTTAGGTTATACGAAACTTAAGGGAATGGAAGATAATCTTGATGCACCGGATGGTTTCTATAAAAAAGGGTTATGGCAGAGGTTTATTACTATTTTTATGGGGCCTGGAATGAATTTTATTCTTGCTGTTGTCCTTTTTTCTATTGTATTCTCTTTATTTGGCAATCCATTTGTCCATACAACTCAAATCTCTGGTTTGGTGCAAGGTGATCCTGCTTATATAGCAGGCCTTCAAAAGGGCGATAAGATTATAGAAATAGACGGCAAACATGTAAAGACGTGGGAAGAAATGACAAATATTATTCATAGTGGCAATGGGAAAACATTGCAAGTAACTGTAGATAGAGAAGGTAAAGATCTTTCATTCGAAGTAACACCTAAAAAAGATCCTGCAACGGGTACATGGATTGTTGGCATTTACTCATCTGAAGGAGAAAAATGCTCACCATTTGTGGGTCTGTGGGAAGGTATCGTCTGGACAGGGAAGTTATTGTACAAGATGACTATTTTTATTCCATTGCTTTTCACACGCAAGGGTATTTCATCAATTGCAGGTCCCATTGGGATTACTGTAATGACAGGGCAGGCTGCAAAGGGAGGACTCGTAAATCTTCTATGGTTTTCTGCTCTTATTAACGTTGCAATAGGCTTCACAAATCTTTTACCTATTCCTGCACTTGATGGAAGCTGGATCGTCCTTATACTATGGGAAGCAATTACACATAAGCCTGTTTCTCCTGAAAAGCAGCTCTCAGTGCAGGGTGCAGGTTTTATTTTTCTTTTGGGGCTTATGGCCTTAATAAGTGTACATGATGTAATGAGATTTATTGCTAAATGAAAACAACCGTTGTTCATATAGGTAACAAAAAAATTGGCGGTGATAATCCCATCCTCGTACAATCAATGACTAAAACAGATACAAGGGATGTTTCTTCCACTGTAAACCAGATACTTCAACTTGAAAATGCAGGATGTGAACTTATTCGTGTCGCAGTACCCGATATAGAAGCAGCAGAAGCACTTTCGAAAATTAAAAAGCAAATTCATATACCTCTTATTGCTGATATTCATTTTGACCCTCGTCTTGCTATGGAATCGCTGAGGCAAGGTGTGGATAAATTGCGCCTGAACCCCTCGAATATCCAAGACGTAGAATGGATCAAAAAGATTGCATTAGCTGCAAAAGAACATAATGTACCTATTCGTGTTGGAGCAAACCTTGGCTCGTTTAGAGAAAAACCAGAGGAACCCGTCAAAGCACTTGTACAAAGTGCATTGAATGAAATAAATTTATTGGAAAGTGTTGATTTTAATAACATTGTGGTGTCCATCAAAACCTCTGATGTACTACTAACGATACAAGCAAATGAAGAAATAGGAAAGCAGATTCATTATCCTATACATCTTGGCGTAACGGAGGCAGGCCCAATTGAAGCATCTTTAATAAAAAGTAGTGCAGGAATTGGTTATCTGCTTATGGAAGGAATTGGTAATACAATAAGATATTCTATCACGGGCAATCCGATAGATGAGGTAAAAGCAGGCTTTTCATTGTTGAACAGTCTACACTTGAGAAGAAAGGGGTTAGAGATTGTATCCTGTCCTACCTGTGGGCGCTGCGAGATAGATTTATTTAGTATTGTAAAAAAAGTAGAGAAAGAGTTTGAATGGGTAGATGTTCCTATGAAAGTTGCAATTATGGGTTGTGTGGTGAATGGTCCGGGTGAAGCGAAAGATGCAGATATTGGATTAGCTGGTGGCAAG
The DNA here is from genome assembly GCA_964405445.1 of uncultured Caldisericales bacterium. GTDB lineage: Bacteria > Caldisericota > Caldisericia > Caldisericales > Caldisericaceae > CAJXKN01. The sequence goes on from CAYONU010000029.1 coordinate 7,382, forward strand.
AAGAATGGAGTAATATTTGAGAAAGGAAAGGTCATTAAAACGGTAGAAGAAAAATATCTCTATGATGCTTTTCGAGGAGAACTCAAAAGACTTATTAAAAGTAAAGAGCAACTTACCACAAAAATTTGAAAAAGTTAAATAATGTAGTACCATAATAATAATGAAAGAAGAAGTTAAAGATATAATTGATATAAAGTACAAAGAGGACACTCCTATGATCATGGGTGTGTTGGATAAAAATGCTAAAACAATCGAGAAAGAGCTCAACGTTAATGTTATTTTGAGGGATGGAAAGATACATATAATTGGAGAGGAAGAAAACGTCCGGATTGCTAAAAATGTCATTTATCAGATAGAAAGATTAGTAAGGAAGCACTACAACTTTTCTGTAGAGGAAATTATCTATGCAATACACCATCAAAAAGGAAAAGGATTTCTTAGAAATATCTCTGAAACTATCATTGTTAAAGACATAAAAGGTAGGAATATTGTTCCAAAAACATTTGGCCAGAGAGACTACGTGGAAGCTGTTTACAAAAATGGAATTACATTTGTTATTGGTCCCGCAGGCACAGGGAAAACGTACCTCTCTGTAGCTATTGCAATAAAATATCTTTTAGAAGGGCAAGCAATGCGTATTATTTTGACGCGCCCTGTTATTGAAGCAGGGGAAAAATTAGGTTTTTTACCTGGAGATATTCAGCAGAAAGTAAATCCTTATTTCAGACCTATATACGATGCCCTGTATGATATATTAGGCCAGGAAAGTGTCTTAAGACGCATTGCGAATAAAACAATAGAGATCGCTCCCCTTGCTTATATGCGAGGCAGAACATTAAATAATGCTTTTATTATATTGGACGAAGCGCAAAATACGACTTCATCGCAGATGAAAATGTTTCTTACGCGGCTTGGGGCTGGGTCCAAAATGGTAATCACGGGTGATACAACACAGAGTGACCTCCAGTCTTTTCAAGGAGAATCAGGATTGCATGCAGCAGAAAGAATATTAAAGAATATAAAAGGAATTACTTTCAGCTATCTTACACGTGATGATGTAATACGGCATAAACTTGTTCAAAAAATTATTGATGCATATGAGAGGCTGAGACAACATGCCGAAGGGTAATCGCTTTTATACTAATATTTTTGCTGAGAAGAATTTTTTCTACAGTTTTTATACATACTTTAAAAACAATCTCGTTCCTATTATTCTTATTGTTTCACTTGCCATTGTGATTATTGTTTCAATGTTTTATTCTTATTTTCCAATGAATCTTAAAATTAGAGAAGGGGATATAGCTTCACAGGATATTGTAGCAAATAGGACTATATCGTACGTTGACGTTGCTAAAACTGAAATGCTGAGAGAAAAGATGGTCGAGTCTGTTTCTCCCGTATATCTTCTTGATAAGAGTAAAGAGAGCGAAGCTCTCAAAAATATAGACGGTTTCTTTAACTCTATAAAGTCAATTTTATCTGACAATAAAAGTGTAATAGAAAAGAGAAAGAAGATTGTTGTACTTCTCTCAGGAAATACTCAGCTTGCAGATTCCGTATTATCAGAATCTGTAGGGAATATAGAAGAACTCCAGAAAACTTTAAAAAGTATAATGTATAAACTTATGATATTAGGTATACGCAGTGATAAAATTTCTCAATCCACCGATGTAGGTATAGATGAGATTAATAAACTAAAACTCAAAAAAGATGAAAAGACACTTATGATATACGTTCTACAGCATACGATTCAGCCCAATATGATATACGATAAAGATGCTACGGAAAAAGCAATTGAACAAGCAAAGAAAACGGTGTCCCCAGTTACTATTACTATTACCAAAGGTGAAACAATAGTGAAAAAGGGCGATAAAATTACTGCTGAGCAAGCAAAAATACTAAAGACTCTTGGTATTATTCATACGAAGGACGATTGGAAGGTTATAATTAGTATCATTGCGTTTGTCATTATCTTTTTACTTATTTCATTCTTTGCTGTCAAAAAATCTACAGCTGTTCGTAGTGATAATACTGTAAAAAAGACTACTGAGTTCATTATTATTGTTGTAGTAGTATATCTACTTTCTATGTTTCTAGAGACCATTTCACCGTATCTTGTGCCAATCCCTTTACTTACTATGCTCATTTTTGCTTTCTTCGACTTTTCTACTGCTTTAACTGTTACTGTAGCGTTTTCCTTTTTGCTTTCTCTATCCCTGGACCTCAAATCCCCAATTATATTTGCTATCATTGTTGCATCCATTGTAGTATTGTTTTTAATGAAAAAAATGTCAAGAATGTTAACATTAATCTACTCTGGCATCATAGGTGGATTTACTTTTTCCTTTCTTGCCCTGTTTATAGGATTGTCTTCCAAACTTCCCGTGAAACAAATAGGGCTCAATATGCTGTACGGTTTCACAAACTTCTTTGCTGTATCAGTTATAGCAGTGGGAATGATTTTTATTATGGATCATACGTTTAATGAAGTAACTCTATTGAGGCTTTTAGAACTGGGCGATACAAGCAACTCTCTGTTAAAAGAGCTGCTTTTAAAAGCCCCTGGTACTTATCAGCACAGCATGGCTGTTGCTAATCTTGCCTCAGCTGCTGCAGAAGAGATTGGTGCAAATGCACCACTTGCACGTGTAGGTGCATACTATCACGATATAGGGAAAATGCTGCACCCTTATTTTTTTACAGAAAATCAACAGACTATTCCTAACATACATAATGAACTTTCCCCCAACCTTAGCAAGACAGTTATAATAAATCATGTTAAAAATGGTATCCAGCTCGCGAAAAAGTATCGTTTACCTCAAGAAATAACAGGTTTTATTGCTACACATCATGGTACTACTGTCGTTTCATACTTTTATCACAAATCCAAAGAGGAAGGTAAAATTGCAAACAAAGATGATTTTCGTTATCCCGGACCTTTACCATACAGTAAAGAAACGGGCATAGTAATGCTTGCAGATGCAGTTGAGGCTGCTACGCATAGCATTCCTGTTTCAGATTATAATAAATTCAAAGAAATAGTAAATTCTATTATCAAAAATAGAGTTGAGGATGGCCAATTGGATGAGACGGATCTCACGCTTAAAGATTTAAAAGATATTAAGGACTCATTTGTGCGTACTCTGATCTCCTTATACCATACAAGAGAAAAATACCCTGAAGAGAATGAAAATAGAGATAAGTAATCATACGCGTAAATACTATATAAGTAAAAAAAAATTAGGATGGTTGATGCAACAGATTGGGAAACTTACGAACTGTGAAAGGGGTACTGTTAGTATTTCTTTTGTAGGTAAGAAAAAGATAAGATCCATAAATCGGCGCTTTAGAGGTAAAGATAAAACAACAAATGTACTTTCATTCCCTTTTATGGATAATTTGCCCAAGGAAAAAATTATTGGTGATATTGTTATCTGCCCATTTGTTGCATCAAAAGAAGCCCGAAAATATAAAAATGATTTTGTAGATTATGTAGCTTTTCTTTTGATTCATGGTTTTCTACACTTATTGGGATATGATCATATTAGAGAAAAAGATAGACTAATTATGGAGAAAAAGGAAAAAGAAATATTTCAGGGTATTTCGTTACAAGATTTTATAAAGGAGGCTAAACATTAATGGCATCGCCAAGTTGGATTCATTATATACTAATACTCATTCTACTGTTACTGTTCTCTGCATTTTTTTCAGGAATAGAAGCTGCTTTACTTTCTGCTTCGAGAATCAAACTTGAGTCTATGGCTTCAAGGGGCTCTACTACTGCCAAGAAGATTTTAGAACTGAAAAAAAAACCGGAAAGATTTATAAGCCCTATCGTTTTGGGAAATAACTTCGTAAATATTCTTGCATCTGTAGTAGCGACTTATTTTGGTACAATTCTTGCCCATTCGAAACACTTTTCTACAGGAGCCACTATTTCTGCTGTAACTATTATAATGACGGTTGTTGTAGTTGTATTTGGTGAAATGATTCCAAAAAGTATCTCTTCATATAGACCAGAGAAAGTAGCTACTTCCTATTATTACTTCTTTTTATTCTTTTGGTACCTCTTATTTCCTTTTGCATGGGTTTTATCTATGGTAGCAAAAGGGTTTCTCGTAGTTTTCGGAATAAAGCAGGAAAGCAGTAAGGTATTCAAGACACCCGAGGAAGTTCTCACTATGCTGCATCTTAGTAAAGAGGAAGGCATTATTGAAAAAAGCGAAGAAAAAATGATCTTTAGCATTTTTGAGTTTGGTGATACACTGGTAAGAGAAGTAATGACTCCAAGGGTTGATATGGTAGCACTACCGATAAATTCTGATATGAAGCACGTGCTGCATATCGTTACTCAAAGCAACCACTCAAGGATTCCCGTATATGAGAAAAGAGTGGATGACATAAAAGGTGTTTTGTATGTAAAGGATCTATTTAGAGTCTTTGAAAGCGGAAAGAATGAAATCCAGCTCAAAGATATTTTAAGGGAAGCGTACTTTGTTCCTGAAACAAAACGAGTAGATGAACTATTCAGAGAGATGCAAAACAAAAAAATGCAGATGTCTATGGTATTTGATGAGTATGGTGGTATTTCTGGGCTTGTCACGATGGAGGATCTATTAGAGGAAATTGTGGGGGAGATACAGGATGAATATGAAAACGAAGGAAAGGTATATCAAAAGATCGGAGAAAATGCATATCTAGTATCAGGCACAATGAGTGTTGACGAATTTAATGATATCTTTAAGAAAGATCTTTCTGACGAAGAAGCGGATACAATTGGAGGAATTATTCTTGAAAAATTAGGAAGGCTTCCCAATTCTGGTGAAGAGGTCAATTTTAATGACTTCAAATTTATCGTAAGCAAAATTAGAAGAAGGAGAATTCTTCAGGTAAAATTAATTCTGAGAGGAGAGCATAAAAAATGAGAGAAAGATTAGTGAAATATGCTATTGAAGCAAGAAAAAATGCTTATGCACCTTATTCACATTTTAATGTAGGTGCTGCACTCCTTGCAAAGAGCGGAGAGATATATACAGGATGCAATATAGAGAATTCGAGTTATGGTGCAAGTGTTTGTGCAGAAAGGGTTGCATTATTCAAAGCGGTGAGTGAGGGAGAAAGAGAATTTATTGCACTTGCTCTTGTAACTGATACAAAAGAACCTGTTATGCCTTGTGGGATATGTAGACAAGTATTAGCAGAGTTTGCGCCGAAACTTAAAATTTATTCAGCAACTATCAGTGGTGCTATAAAAGAAGTGACACTTGACAAAATATTTCCGTATGCTTTCACGAGAAAAAATTTAGGAGGGTAAGATGAGAAAAATTATTCTTGCAGGGAATTGGAAAATGCACAAAACAATTAAAGAAAGTGTAGAACTTGCACAATGCATAGAGAAGAAATTTAGCAAGTTACCTATAACTGTATTATTGTTTCCGCCCTTTACAGCTATTTATGCAGTAAATAAATCTTTGAAGAGTCATATAGGCATTGGAGGACAAAATATGTATTTTGAAAAGGAAGGTGCTTTTACCGGTGAAATTTCTCCTGTAATGCTTAAAGAAGCTGGCGCAGAATATGTTATTATTGGACATTCTGAAAGAAGAAACATCTTCGGGGAAGATAATCAATTGCTCAACAAGAAAGTACGTTCTGCTATAGAAAATGGTTTGAATATAGTGCTTTGCGTAGGGGAAAAACTTGAGGAACGTAAAAGCAATAAAACAAAGGAAGTCATTGAGAGAGAAATTAAAAGAGGCCTTCAAGGCATTATAAAGCAAGATCTTGAAAAGATTATCATTGCTTATGAACCTATCTGGGCCATTGGCACAGGTATTACTGCAAAGCCAGAAGAGGCGGCAGAAGTGCATAGATTTATAAGAAATTTGCTTTCTGATATGTTTGATAAAGACACAGGCAAAGATGTAACAATTCTTTATGGAGGAAGTGTAAAACCTAACAATATAAAATCCCTTGCAGTTATGGATGATATTGATGGAGGGCTTGTGGGTGGTGCCAGTTTACAGTGTGAAAGTTTCTATACAATTGGGAAAATACTATCAGAAGTGAAAGCTTGACCTTTTCACTTCTATAGATGAAGAGAAGAAACCTTAAAATAGGGCTCACTCTGCAATTTATTGTAGCAGGTGCGCCTCTTATGGCAGATCTTTTTATTCCACAGTTTGCAGAGACGCTCGGCGCTACAAAATTAGAAATAGGGATCCTCGGAGCTGTATTTGCGCTTTTAATGTTTTTCTCCGCTGCAATTTTTGGAAGAATGTCTGACACAATCGGGCGAAAAAAAATCCTTTTTCTCGGTTTTTTCTCTACGGGTTTGTTCTATGCAATTTCTTTTTTCTCAAAATCATTCTCTAATTTTTTTGTGTTGAGAGCATTACAAGGAGTTTCAATTGGTATATATCCCGGTGCACTTGCTGCATACGTAAATGAAAATAATGGAACAATGGACGATTATTCAGCTTCTGGTGCTCTGGGTATCGCCCTATTTATGTGGGTATCTGGAATGATCGCTGGTATCGTCAACATTAGGTGGATCTTTATATCAGTAGGAATATCATATTTCATTTCATTGTTTCTTGCTACACATATCAGAGAAGAACATATAAAATCGCTTGATGTCCCTCTTTTTCCAATGAAGGTAATAATGAAAAACATAAATTTATACCTTGCAATATTTTTCACATTTACAGGCATTACAATTACCTGGACATTCTGGATTTTATTCTTGGATAAACTTGGAGCTACTCCTTTTGCCGCAGGTTACATTACAATGATAAATCCTTTATGTGAATTTCTCACGCTTAAGTTTATTGCAAACAGGATAAGATTTCGCAGTACAGCCCTTGGTATTCTCATTTTGTCTGTTAGTTTTCCGCTTTTTGCATTTGCAAGGAACCTTTCGCAAATTATTCCTTTGCAGATTCTCTCAGGAATGGGATGGGCTTTTATGTATGCGGGCAGTTTAAATGATATTATGAAAAATAACAATGAGAAAGGGACAGCGACAGGTATATTACAATCTTCGATCAGTCTGGGAAATATTGTGGGGCCTTTTGTCGCAGGTCTTATTGCATTGGTGTTTAAAGATTTAAAATATGAATTCATTTTTGCGGGAATCATTATATTCTTTGGATTCATTCTTTTCCAAAGAAAGCATAATAAAGAATTGAGTACTACATAAACCACTCTGAAAATGCGGGTAAGATAATAAGTTCTTTGTATAAAAACAATTTCTATGTATAATTCTAATAAAAAGCAAATTATATTCTG
>CAYONU010000030.1:0-14120 GCA_964405445.1 uncultured Caldisericales bacterium
TACAAAGTTATTTTATAGTAACTGTTGACAAATATCACTTTAAATGATAGAATAAACTACGAGGTGAAAATGAGCGAAATTATAGAATGCGTGCCAAACATCAGTGAAGGGAAAAGAAAAGAAGTTGTAGAAAAAATTATAGAGAATCTTAAAAGGACAGATATAAAAATTCTTAATTACTCATCAGATCCAGATCATAATCGTTCAGTCATCACATTTATAGGTAACAGAGAAACAGTAATAAACGGCGCAATACAAATTGCAAGAGACGCTGTGAATTTCATTGATCTGAGAAAGCACAGAGGTACTCACCCAAGAATGGGAGCAATAGATGTTATACCATTCATACCAATTAAAAACGTTCAGATGAAAGATTGTATTGAAATAAGTAGAATAGTTGGTAAACGAATTGCAGAAGAGCTGAAAGTCCCTGTATATATGTATGCAGAATCAGCAACAAAACCTGAAAGGAAAAAACTGCCAAACATTAGAAAAGGCGAATTTGAAGGGTTTTTTGAAAAGATTAAAGATCCAGATTGGCAACCGGATTTTGGAGCGCCTATCGTACATCCCACAGCAGGTGTTACGGCAGTCGGTGCAAGAGAATTCCTCATTGCATACAACATCAACCTTAACACGACAAACATAGATATTGCAAAAAGGATCGCGCGTTCTATTCGTGAAAGCTCAGGCGGATTACGTTACGTTCAAGCAAAAGGAATGGAGTTAAAAGATAAGGGTTGCGTACAAGTATCAATGAATATACTAAACTACAAAAAAGCACCTCTATACCGCATATTTGAAATAGTAAAAACGGAAGCGAAAAGATACGGTGTAAATGTAAAAGAAAGTGAGCTCATTGGGCTTATGCCTATGGATGCAGCACTGAAAAGCCTTGCATTTTATTTGCAATTGCCAAAGCTCAGTGCAAATCAAATTGTAGAATCAAAAATATTCGAATAGGAGGCTTAAATGGAACAACCTGCTTCTGATTTACTCATATTAAATGCAGGAGAACTTCTTACGATGATACCTGATCTATCCACCGAAGAAGACGAATTAGAAAGAAATCTTGGAGTAATAAGAGACGGTGCTTTAGCGGTAAAAGACGGAAGGATTATCGCCGTAGGCAGCACGGATGAAATACTAAAAAATGCAAGAATAGGTAAGAATACTGTACAGATCGATGCTGCAGAAAAAGTCGTAATGCCGGGATTTGTAGATCCACATACACATCTTATATTTAAGGGAACAAGAGAAAGAGAGTTTCTGCTACGACAGCAAGGTATGCCAAACATACGCATATTAAAAGAGGAAAATGCAGGTATCATCTCAACGGTAAGATGGACAAGAAAAGCTACATTCAAAGAACTGCTTGAAGTTTCAAAAGAACATCTCTCTCAGCTGGTAGATTGGGGTACTACAACGGTAGAAATTAAAAGCGGGTACGGCTTAAACATTGAAGAAGAAATTAAAATCTTAAAGATTGCACAATATCTCAAGGAACACACAGCTGTCAACATTAAATCTACTTTGCTTGCAGCACATATTATTCCTCCTGAATACCATATGCGTGATGAAAAGTATGTAGATCTCGTTATAAATGACATTATACCGATCATCGCAAAGAATAATCTTGCAGATTTTAACGATGTATACTGCGAAAAAGGAGCATTTACAAGAAATCAATCAAGGCGCATTCTTACAGCAGGACGAAAAAACAAACTCATACCAAAAATTCATGCAGATGAAATGAGTGATTCAGGCGGTGCAGAAGTAGCAGCTGAAGTTAAAGCAATATCAGCAGACCATCTCACACATTCAAACACCAATGGACTCAGAAAAATGAAAGATGCAGGTGTCGTTGCCGTACTTCTGCCAATTACAACTTTTTTCATTGGAAGCAACACATATGCGAATGCGAGAAAAATGATTGATATGGGACTTACAGTAGCCTTAGGCACAGATTATAACCCCGGCACTTCTATGTGTACGTCAATGCCACTTGTCATTACCTTTGGGGTGGTAAAACTAAAGATGACAATAGACGAAGTTTTGTATGCTACTACCTTAAATGCAGCAAAAGCAATCGGTATGGAAAAAGAAGTAGGAAGTATCAAAGAAGGGAAAAGGGCAAATATCAACATTTTAAATATAAGACATTTTGAAGAAATACCGTACAGAATTGGCGAAAATTATGTAGAAACAGTCATTTCAAATGGAGAGATATTAAAATAAGGAGGTAGTAAGTAATGAACGAAATAAAAAGAACACCTTTGTATGAAACACACAAAAAAATGGGTGCCAAAATGATGCCATTTGGCGGATGGGATATGCCTCTGCAGTATACAAGTATTATAGAGGAACATTTAAATGTGCGAGGAAATGTAGGAATATTTGATGTATCGCATATGGGAGAAATCGAGCTTCGAGGCAAGGACGCGCTAAATTATGCAAGTTACCTCGTAACAAATTCTGTAAAGAAAATGAAAAATGGCAGGGTAAAATACACACCGATGTGCTATCCCGACGGAGGAGAAGTAGACGATCTGTTTGTTTATAAGATTAGTGATGAGTTTGTTCTACTCGTTGTAAACGCCGGAAATTATGAAAAGGATTTGGAATGGATCTTAAACAACAAAAAAGGATTTGATGTAGAAATTCTCGGAAAAAGTTTTGACTATGGAGAAGTAGCTGTGCAGGGACCAAAAGCAGAAGAATTTCTTAAAGGTTATTTCGAAGGAAATACTCCCCTTACAGAGTTAGGATATTTTAAATCAATGTATGGAAAGCTTTTTGGTAAAAAAGTCCTTGTTTCACGCACTGGATACACAGGTGAAGATGGGTTCGAAATATACAGCGATAGTAAAGATATTGTGTACCTCTGGAACGAAATTCTTGATAAAGGGAAAGATTTTCATATATTACCCGCAGGACTCGGTGCAAGAGATACAACGAGATTTGAAGTAGCATACTGGCTGTATGGAGATGATATAGATAAAACAACAAACCCATTTGAGTCAGGACAAGGGTTCGCAGTAAAACTAAAGAAAGATAGGTTCATTGGAAAAGATGCTCTGCTTAAAATAAAAACAAAGGGTATTACAAGAAAACTTACAGGGCTTTATATTCCTCACGGTGGTATCCCTCGTCATAATATGGAAGTACAAAAAGACAGCAAAAAAATAGGATACATCACGTCAGGAAACTATTGTCCATCACTCAAAAAAATCTATGCAATGGCGTATATCGACCTGCCATACATAGAAAAGAATAATAAGGTAGATATTATAATAAGGGGCAAAAAAATAAAAGGCACAATTGTAAATTTGCCATTCCTTGAACCAAAAGCAGGGAAAAAGAAAAACACCTAAATAAGTCTGTGTCACCCTATTTAACCCTTTACACAATGCAATTCGTGGGGTTGACAAAAATGAGAATATAAATATAATAGACAAATTAAATGATTTTTGTCCAAAGTTTTGTGTTTTATTAAATTTATATTTATACAAGGAGGAAAGATATGTTGAAGGAAAAAGGTATTAAGTTTGTTGTAACGTTTTTAGTAGTGGCTGCTTTTGTGTTTTCTCTCACTGGCTGCAATAAGGGAGCTCAAAAGCAAAACGTGATTAAAATCGGTGTAAACGCAGAACTGACAGGCTCAATTCCAATTGTTGGAAAATCTTGTGAAAACGCTGCTAATTTAGCTGCTAATGAAGTTAATTCTAAAGGTGGCTTATTGGTAAATGGAAAAAAGTACAAGATTGTGCTTAATGTCCAAGATTGTGAAGATAAACCAGAGTCTGCCGCTGCGGTAGCACAGAAATTCGCATCTGATTCTTCCATCCTCGCAATGATAGGCCCAAATGCAAGTCGTGATGCAATTCCTGCTGCAGCAGTTGCTGATGCTGCTAAGCTTCCTATGATTTCGCCATGGTCAACTAACCCGAAACTAACAATTGGCAGAAAGTATGTGTTCCGTGCCTGTTTTACCGATAATTTCCAGGGCCTGGTGGCTGCAAAATTTGCATTTAATACATTGCACGCTAAAACTGCAGCTGATCTTTACGATGTTACAAGTGCATACAACGTCGGAATTGCTAAAATATTTGAAAAGAACTTCACTGCATTAGGTGGAAAAATTGTTGACTCTGAAACCTACAGCCACGGAGATGAAGATTTCTCAGCCCAACTTACAAAAATTATAGCCGCCAAACCTGATATACTGTTTCTACCAAATTATTATGCCGAAGTTCCTATGCAAGCACAACAAGCAAGGCAACTGGGATACAAAGGAGCATTCCTGGGTTCAGATTCCTGGGGATCCGATCAACTACTTAAACTTGGCGCAAAATATGTAGAAGGCTCATACTATAGTACTCATTACTCTGCTGATATTGCAACTCCCGAAGCCCAAAAATTCATTTCAGCTTACAAAGCAAAATATGGGGAAGTCCCGGATGATGTTGCTGCACTAACTTATGACGCTTTTGGACTTCTCTTTCAGGGAATCCAAAATGCAGGTAAACTTGACAGAGAAGACATACGTAATGGAATTGCATCTATAAATGGATATAAAGGAGTAACTGGAACAATGCAATTCAAGGGAACAGGAGATCCGGTAAAGAGCGCTGTAATAATTAAAATCGAAAATGGTAAATTCCATTATTTTGGCATGGTAAACCCATAAGGATAGTTTGCTAAATTGTTCGAGTACTAAAATCCACGTAACTGGATTTTAGTACTCGTTGTAAATTTCTAAGCTCAAGGAGGTTTATAATGGGTCATACCTTTTTACAACAAATATTGAATGCACTTCAATTGGGAAGCATCTATGCTTTAATAGCTATAGGTTACAATTTAGTTTATGGAGTTGCTCACCTTATTAATTTCGCGCATGGTGATGTCTTTGGAGTAAGCACATATGTAATATACTTTGCAGGAATTGCCCTTATGGCATCAGGCCTTTCAACACCATTTGTTGTTACCTTAGTCATTATAATAGCAATGGGCAGCATTGCTCTCCTAGGAGTAGGGATAAATTTTTTAGCTTATAAACCATTAAGATCAGCCCCTAGAGTTTCCGCAGTCGTCACAGCATTGAGTGTAGGAATAGCACTGGAAAATTTAACTCTGGCTATTGTAGGTCCCAATATTAAAAAAATACCAAAATTTCTGCCACGATATTCATTTAGATTCGCAAACACAGATTTTAATAGCAATCAACTGTTAATTATAGTTTCAGCTTTTATTCTGATGTTTATTCTTGATAGATTTATGATGAAAACACAAACTGGAAGAGCAATGAGAGCTCTTACCTATGACAAGCGGACACCTTACCTTCTAGGAATTTCCGTAGAAAAAATTATTTCGCTTACTTTTGCTTTAGGCTCTGCTGCCGCTGCATTTGCCGCTTTTCTCTATACAATTGCATATCCGCTCACAAATCCTTACATAGGACTTTTACTTGGCTGGTGGTGTTTCATCGCTGCTGTTGCTGGAGGGATTGGCAGCATAAGAGGAGCTATGTTGGGTGGTCTTCTTCTAGGATTTATAATGATCTTTGTCCCTGTTATTCTACCTTCAACTTATAGAGATTTGATTGCATTTTCGCTCCTGATCCTTGTCCTTATAATAAAACCAAACGGGATACTTGGTAGAATAGAAACACAAAAAGTTTAAGAAAAGGAAGGTTGCTATGTCTAAATCAAATATATTCAATATAAGTCTTATTTTAATAGGCTTAATACTCTGTATTATCTTGCCAAATTTTCTTAGTGCTTATATCATACTGATCCTTACTTATTTAGGTATTTATATCATCATAACCGTGGCTCTGAATATCGTTAATGGCTATTTGGGAGAGTTTTCCCTTGCCCACGGAGGATTTATGGCAATAGGAGCTTATGTTTCAGCGATACTAGCAATGACCGTTTTTAAATCGCCATGGTTTTTCCCTCTAGATATGATAGCGGGGGGGCTTGTTGCTGCTGCTGCCGGCTATGTAATTGCTATTCCCTCTTTTAAAACAAGGGGAGACTACTTTGCTATTATAACTTTAGGTTTCAGCTTAGTCGTTAAAAGTTTCTTTGAGAATATGAAGTCAGTAGGCGGAGCAAGAGGAATAGTAGGAATTCCTCATTATACAAACCTTGCTTGGGTATATATAACGGTGGTTTTCACAATAATTTTGACACGTAATCTGGTCTATTCTAATTTTGGGAGAGGAATAATATCAGTTAACGAAGATGAAATTGCCTCGGAGCTTGTTTCTGTAAACACGAGATGGATAAAAACTACTGCTTTTAGCATATCGGGCTTTCTCACAGGCATTGCAGGTGCTCTTTTCGCTCATACCATAATGTTCATTAATCCCCACACTTTCGGAATTATTCCAATTTCAGCAGCACTTGTAATGGTCTACCTTGGTGGAATGGGAAGTATAGGAGGTTCTATAGTTGGTGCTACAATCTGGGCATTCGCTATAGAAGCTATGAGACCGTTAGGCGTTTGGAAATGGGTAATCATACCTGTTTCGCTTATCTTACTAATGATTTACAGACCATGGGGGATTATGGGGTGGAAGGAGTTTGCTTTTTTAATTCCGGAAAGAGAGAGGCTAACGTTCGATGAAAAAAAAGTATAATGATGAAACCTTGCTTAAAATCAGTGGCTTAACCCATTACTTTGGAGGACTCAGGGCAGTAAGTAACTTCAATATTGAAATGCACAAAAATGAAATTATTGGATTAATAGGGCCAAACGGAGCTGGCAAAACAACTGTTTTCAACCTAATAACCGGAGTTTATAAGCCTACAGAAGGAAAAATAGAATTCAAAGGCAAAAATATTGTAGGTTTACTTCCCCATCAGATAATAGAAAAAGGTATAGCAAGAAGTTTTCAAAACATTAGACTCTTTGGGAACTCAACAGTTTTAGATAATGTTAGAGTTGGGTTTTATGCAAAAGCCGGATACAGTCTGGCAGATGCACTTTTTTCTACAAGATCATTTAATAAAAAAGAGTTAAACCTTAAAAATAAAGCGCTTGACTTACTTGAGGGTGTAAAACTCAAACAAAAGGCATCTTTAAAGGCAAGTGCACTACCATATGGCGAGCAGAGATTATTGGAAATTGCACGTGCTTTAGCGACAGGGCCTGAGCTCTTACTCCTTGATGAACCAGCTGCAGGAATGAATGAAAAAGAAATTGATGAATTAAATAAAACCATTAGGTGGCTTAGGGACCATTTTAATCTTACAATTCTCCTCGTAGAGCACCAATTGAGATTAGTTAAAGGTGTTACAGATAGGGTTATTGTAATGAATTTTGGAGAAATACTCGCTAAGGGCACTTTCGAACAGGTAACGAGTAGTCCGGAAGTTATCGAAGCATATCTGGGCAAGGAGGAGAAATGATAGCGAAACAAAAAAATAAAGCTTCAGAACCTATCCTATCCATTAAAAACCTACACGTTTCTTATGGATTCATCAAAGCAATTAAAGGAGTTTCATTTGATGTTTACCCAGGGCAAATTACAACAATCATCGGAGCAAATGGTGCAGGCAAAACAACGACTCTAAATGCTATATCTGGAATGGTTAAAATACAATCTGGCGAAATTATCTATAAGGGAGAAAGAATTTCCGGTTTGCAGCCTGATTTAATCGTACGCAAAGGCATAGCTCATGTTCCAGAGGGTAGAGGAATATTCCCAAATCTAACCGTCTATGAAAATTTAATGCTTGCTAATTATACTCATCCAAGAGAAAAACCCGCTAAAACCAAAGAAAAATTAGAGAAAGCATTCTATTATTTTCCAAGGCTTAAAGAAAGGCAGAAACAACTTGGCGGCACTCTGTCAGGCGGAGAACAACAAATGCTTGCAATTGCAAGAGGGCTTATCACAGGTGGAGACATTATGCTTATGGATGAACCTTCAATGGGCTTAGCCCCAATCCTTATGAAGGGAATTTTTTCTATCATCAAAGATATCAACAAAAGCGGAAAAACTATTTTGCTTGTTGAACAGAACGCTCGAATGGCACTAAAAATAGCACATTATTGTTATGTTCTTGAAAATGGATTAATTTCATTTTCCGGAGTTCCTAAAGAGATAGAGGCAGATCAGAGGATTGTAGCAGCTTATCTCGGCGGTTAAAAGATTATGAGAATTCCTTACATTAAAGTTATTCCACCTGGTCCAAAGGCTAAAAATTACTTAAAGTTAGACCAAAAATATATTTCTTCTGGTTCTGGCGTGAAGCTTCTGCCTATTGTACCAGAGTATGGCAAAGGCTCAACTATTACTGATGTTGATGGTAACATCTTTATAGATTTTCTGGCTGGTGCAGGAGCCGCAATAACTGGATACGCTCACCCGATACTTGTAAAAGCAGTACAAGAGCAAGTCTCGAAAATCCAGCACTCAATGATTGGCTACACCTATAACACTCAAGCAATAACCTTAGCCCAAAGACTTATTAAAATATCCCCGGGGGAACACAATAAAAAAGTGGCCTTTGGATTAAGTGGCTCTGATGCAGTAGATACTGCATTAAAAATGGCAAGATTTAGCACTAAAAAGTCCTGGGTTATCACTTTTATCGGGGCTTACCATGGCCAAACGTATGGTTCCGCATCTCTAAGTCAATTTCAAGGATCTCTTAAGAAGGATATGGGACCTTTTGTTCCCAATATAGTAGCAGTCCCCTATCCTGACCCGTACAGAAACCCCTGGAATATTGATGGATACAAATACCCTGATAAATTAACTGAAGTGGCAATAAATTATATCGAAAATTATATTTTAGGACATGTAGTTCCAAAAGATGACGTAGCTATGATATTAGCAGAACCTATCCAGGGAGACGGAGGGACTTTAATACCGCCTTCAAACTTCTTCAAAGAATTGAAAAGAATTTGCAATAAATACAGGATACTTTTAGGACTCGATGAGATACAAACTGGTATAGGAAGAACTGGGACCTGGCTTGGAATTCAACACTTCGGAGTAGAACCAGATATAATCATACTGGGAAAAGGTCTTGCTTCCGGTATGGGATTGAGTGCTGTTATCGCTCGCAAAAGTATTACTGATGTCCCGAACGGAAGCCTGCTTCTTACTCCGGCAGCAAATCCGGTAGTCTCTTCTGCCGCAATTGCCACCTTAAATATCATTGAAAAGGAGAAACTTTTAGAGAACTCCAAAAAAATAGGTGAGTTACTTCTAAAAAGATTTATGAAGCTTCTGAATAAATACAAAATAGTTGGGGATGTTAGGGGTAAAGGCTTAATGATTGCAATAGATATTGTTAAAGACAAAAAAACTAAAGAACCTGACCCTGAAATGACTGGTAAAATTTGCTGGAGGGCTTTTGAAATGGGGCTTATCCTTCCTTCTATAGGATTACGTGGAAACTGTCTGAGGATCATCCCACCCTTAATTCTGACCAGGAACCTTGCAGAAACAGGCGCAGATATTATTGAACAATCCATCAAGGATGCAATTAATGGAAAAGTTGGGAAAGCTACCTCTACCTGGAGCTAAACTCTCAAAAAGAAAAACATAAATACAGATTAATGCTTTATAAAAAGTTTTTCAAAAACTTGCTCTTGGCAAAAATAAGAATATAGATATAATAAAAACGGACGAGTCAATCACCCTCTCCATAAAAGAAGAGGCTTGTCCCGTGAGGGATAAGGGAAATTGGTTGATAGGGAGGCAATTATGCAGAAGTTATCGGTAGAGTTAAAGAACACACCTGTGGGTGCTTCTCCGGCCTGTAGCTCTGTAATAAGTCCTGAGTTAAACAGAGAGGAAACACTCAGTGCTCTCAGGATACAGTACTGGCCAATAACAGCTCCGAGGAGAATCTAATTGGCTTGCAGAAAGATTCCTGGACAGGTGCAAACCAATTTAGCTATCGCAAAAACAAACCTTTCCGTTATCTTAATAGAAAGGAGGACAGCTCTTATCCTAAAGAGCGGGATCTCTGGGCTGTAAAAGGCAATAAATAAGGATAAAATAAAGGAGGTAGTATGAATATATCTAAATTAGTGCAGCGTGCTGGCACAGAAACTGCCTTTGAAACACTTGCAAAGGCAAAGGCTTTAGAGAGACAAGGGAAAAGCATCATCCACTTTGAAATTGGTGAACCCGATTTCAATACCCCTGAGAATGTAAAACAAGCAGGCATAAAAGCAATTCAGGAGAATTATACTCATTACACTCCCTCGCAGGGAATCTTAGAACTAAGAGAGGCAGTAGCAGAAAGCATTTCTAAAACAAGGAATATTGATGTATCACCTGATGAAGTCGTAATTACTCCAGGAGGAAAAGATATTATTCTCTTTACTGCACTTTCTCTGCTGGAGAATGGTGATGAAGCAATTTATCCTAACCCTAGCTATCCTATTTATGAATCAGCCATAAAAATAACCGGTGCTACACCAGTCCCGTTGCAGTTGCTTGAAGAAAATAATTTTGCATTCGATAGAAAAGAATTCGAGAAACTTATCACACCAAAAACACGTCTCATCATTATAAATTCTCCTGGCAACCCAACGGGTAGCATTCTTTCACAGAAAGATTTTGAGTTCATAGCAGATATCGCAAAAAAGAACGATATTATGGTGTTATCTGACGAAATTTACTCGCAAATCATTTATGATGAAGAATTTCACAGCATCGCTTCCATAAAAGGAATGAAAGAACGGACAATTATACTGGATGGCTTCTCAAAAACATACGCAATGACAGGATGGAGATTAGGCTACGGAGTCACAAATAAAGAGCTTATAAAAGCAATAACAAAAATTGTTACAAACTCTGATTCCTGCGTTGCAACATTCACACAAATTGCTGGAATAGAAGCTTTAAAGGGTCCTCAAGACGAAGTAGAAAAAATGAGAAAAACATATGAAGAAAGAAGGAATATTATTATAAAAGGACTTAATGAAATCCCAGGTGTTTCTTGTATTATGCCAAAAGGTGCATTCTACGCATTTGCTAATATCAAATCATTTGGTAAAACTTCAAAGGAACTATCAGATTATCTACTATATAACGCAGGTGTTGCTACTCTTCCGGGAACAGCTTTTGGAAAATATGGTGAAGGCTACATCAGGCTTTCCTACGCAACCTCAAAAGAAAACATTAGAGAAGGCTTGGGTAGGATAAAAGAAGCATTATCAAAACTGTAAGTATCTTTAAAGGGGAAACAGAAATTGCTTTCTGTTTCCCCTTTATGTTCCACGTGGAACATAAAGATATCAAAGCCATATATTATAGTCATCCTCCAAAGAAACTTTTTCCTTTTTTTTGAACTCAGTCACCACATCTCTCAGCGGATTTAAAAAAAGACCGGAACGAAACTTTGGTTCAAACCATGTAGATTTCGGAGGCATAATAAAACCCTGATTAATAATATGCACCATTTCCTCCACCTGCACAGGAAAGAGCAAAAACAGAACTCTACTTTCTCCTGTATCCACCTGTTTTACAAGATCCTCGATATTTTCTTTTTCACTTACAAAATCAATTTTTCCATTACTTTCTCTACTATCTATTCCAAGTATAGGCCTCAAAATGTGCTGCTCAAGAAAATATGTATCCAAAGATTCCAAAGTGTTTGCTTTGCCCACATAATTCTCCTTTATAATGAGTTTGAACCACTCTTTATCAAGATACATACTGAAACTATGTTTACAACATGGTTTTACGTTTCCGTAAACTTTTTCAACATAAAAAAAGTCTTTTAGCCTCCTTAAAAATATTTCTTTTGAAAATCCATTTAACTCTTTTACCATTCTGTTATATGCCATAATATGTACTTCCCTGCAAGAAACAGCAGCACCAAGAAAGAATCCTTTTAAAGAAGCAATCTTCTTATTTACTTTACAAGCAGCAAGTGCTCTGTGATTACCATCTGCAATATAAAGAGTGGGTATACCTAAAAATATCTTTTGAATCTTTTTTATCAATTGATTATCTGAAACAGAATGCACGATATGCCTCACGCCATCTTCAGTAATAAAATCATACTTAGGAGGCGTATTTATAATTTCATCTATTACTTTCCTTAAAGTAGTGTTTTCTTCATGCATTAAAAATACTGGCCCTGCTTGGACACCTGTATGCTTAATCCACTGTACCCTATCCTCAAGCTCCTTTGGCTTTGTGTTTTCGGTTCTTTTAATGACGCCTTTATCATAATCTTGACAAGAAAACAGACCCACAACTCCACTCTGGCTTCTGTTATTAATCTCTTCAGTATAAATGTAGAGGTGTGGCTCTTTTTCCTCTATAAAGATTCTATTATTTATAAATTCTTTTAGGGCGTTTTTTGCTTCATTATACACAGCCTCTTTAGAATTACTGTAAAAAGGCACGTTAACCTCAGGCCTCAAAACCTTTAAAAATGAGAGTGGATTACTCCAAATAATCCTCTGTGCCTCCTTCACCGTTACTGCATCATACGGAGGTGCTACAACAGCACCAGCAAACCGACTCAAAGGTCTTAACGGCTTAAAAGGTTTTATTATTGCCATTGCTCCATCTTCATCCAGCAAACGTGCTTTACATTCAAATTTACTTATCTAAACCTCCGGAAGACTCTCTATTGCTTTTAGTATATCTCTCTCCGGATATGCATAATCTGAAAGCTTCCCTCTGAAATATGCATCATAAGCAGTAAGATCAAAGTGACCGTGACCTGAGAAATTAAACACAATAACATCGTCTTTTGTCGCTTTCTTCGCTTCCTCAATCACTGCTTTTATTGCATGATTTGTTTCAGGTGCAGGAAGAATACCTTCAGTTCTTGCAAAAAGAATGCCTGCTTCAAAAACTTCTCTCTGATAGTAAGCCTGTGCTTCAAGTAAATTTAGCTTTTTTAAAAGGCTCAAGATGGGTGCATCTCCATGATACCTTAATCCACCTGCATGAATAGCAGGAGGAATAAATGAGCTCCCTAAAGTATACATTTTGAACAGTGGCGTAACTTTACCTGTATCACCATAATCATACTTGTACAACCCCTTGGTAAGTGTAGGACAAGCTTTTGGTTCTACTGCAATGAAACGGATGTTTTCTCCCTGAAGTTTCCTTGGTAAAAATGGAAGGAAAAACCCTCCAAAGTTACTTCCACCTCCTACACATCCTATCATAATGGTAGGTTTTACATCTATATCAGCAAGCTGCTTTTCCACTTCAAGTCCTATAACAGTCTGGTGAAGCAACACATGATTTGCTACACTTCCTATTGCATACTTTGTATCCTTATGTATTATAGCATCTTCTACTGCCTCTGATATTGCAATACCTAAACTGCCTGAGGTTCCAGGAAATTCTTTCCTAATCTTCCGCCCAATTTCTGTAAGATCTGTAGGTGAGGAAAAGCATTTCCCACCCCATGCTTCCATCAAAGACTTTCTATAAGGTTTTTGATCATAACTTGCCTTCACCATATATACTTTGACTTCCATCCCAAACTGAGCGCCAGCAAAACTCAGGGCAGAGCCCCATTGTCCTGCACCTGTTTCAGTAACAAGCTTATTGATACCCTCATGTTTATTGTAATATGCTTGAGCAATTGCAGTGTTTGGTTTATGAGAGCCAGGAGGAGAAACAGATTCATTCTTATAAAAAATTTTTGCCTTTGTACCTATTGCTTTCTCAAGATTCTCTGCGCGGACAAGTGGCGTAGGTCGCCACATCGTATATACTTTTCTCACTTCCTCTGGAATGTCAATAAACTTTTTATTAGACACTTCTTGCTCAACGCACTCCTCCGAAAAAATAGGCTGTAAGTCTTCTGGCCTTACTGGCTGCTTCGTTAGAGGATTGATAGGTGGTGGGACAGGCTCCGGCAAATCTGGCAGCACATTGTACCACTTTTTAGGTAATTCTTCTTCGTTCAACAATACTTTTTTCATCTCGACCTCCTTTAAATTTTATAAAATATAAAATAAAAAAGACCTCGTTTCCGAGGTCTATACAAATAACTATATTTATATATTGGGTTAAACAGTACTAACACAGACCCCAGAAAATCCTATGTCTCTGAGGCACCACCACATCCAATTAAAAGTTAAATTACTTAAACCCACATTTTCAT
>CAYONU010000031.1:0-13870 GCA_964405445.1 uncultured Caldisericales bacterium
TTTGCACCGGGTGTATTGGGGTTTGCCGTAATACTGCTCACCGTAAGTGCATAAGCATTTGTACCTACAAATAAAGAAGTACAAAATAGTAAAACAAGTAATACTGCTAAAAATTTCTTCATTACTTCACCTCCCAAATATATTTTATGTCATAATAAAACCATATCAACAGCTATATTATACCACTGTTACAAATAAAAATTTTATTTACGGCAGCATTTCGTTAACCGCAAAAATTTATTCTTCCATATATTAGACGTAAAACTATAAAAAAAGTTCCATCATTTTCATAAAATCTTAAAAAATGTTTTTCAACACCTTTATAGAAACAAAAAAGAACTTTATGTTACTTAAATACTCTTTGCAAATTCTATTAAAAATCCTGATAAATAAATGGGAGTAGACAATTTTTTGTTTTGGTAAGTTCGGATATAATATAAAAATGCGGAGGTGGATAATGCTTTATGATTATGATAAAAAAGATTTTGATGTAAGTAAAACAGATTTGGGAAAGAAAGAAAATGTTGATAAATTAAGAGTTGAATATAAAAGTTTCATAAACACGCCCTATCCTGAGGCTAACAGAGTTATAGGTTACTTCTTTATACCTGATAAACTAAAAACGAAGACTCCTCTCATATTTTTGCACGGCATGGGAGACAAGAATCTTGTTCCCCTAAGCTGGTTTCCACATGAGTTTGCAAAGCAAGGGATTCCATCATTCCTTATGATCCTGCCATACCATTTTGAGCGCACGCCAGAAGGAATGAAGAGTGGAAAAAAGTTCCTACTGGATGATATGAAAAACACAGTAAAGGACTTTAGACATGCAGTAATCGATGTAAGAACAAGTATGGACTTCCTTGAAAGAGAAGGATTTAATGAAGGGTTCAATATAATGGGTGTAAGCTTTGGCGGAATGATCAGCGTAATTACAATGGGTATAGATGAGAGAATTAAAAAGGCAGTATTTGCTGTAACAGGCGGCAATTACCTATACATTACCTGGAAAAGCCTTGCAACGAGAATATTAAGAAAAAAATATGAAATAGAAAGTAATGAGGATGTATATGGTTGTACTGAAGAAAGATGCAGAGAAATACACAAAAATTACTATGATTATATCCACAGATTAAAAACACCCGAGTACCTTGATAGAGTTCCCTATGCGAAAGAATGTTTTCTCTTTGATCCTTTAACCTTTGGCCACTTTATCAAAGGAAGGAAAGTTGTGATGTATAATGCTTTGTTTGACGAAGTCATTCCGAGGAAAGCATCGGACGAATTGTGGAAAGAAATGGGAAAACCAGAAAGACATTGGTTGTTTTCTGAGCATGCAACATCAATTTTTTATAAAAGAAGGATATTAAAAAGAGGATTAAAACTTTTCCTTGACGGATAGGTATATTAATTTTCTGTAAATTCTCTATACTATTTAATGGAAAAGAATAAAGGAGACGGAATGAAAAAGAATACTCCATGGAATCTGTTAATATTCCTTGCATATAGTGCAGGGTTTATATTGTTTTTTACACGATTAAGAGAGTTCGGTGTGTATGTATTAATAGTGGCTGTTGTGTTGCACATTGCTTATACATTTTCACCGCGGCAGCGAGCAGCAATTAAATTTCTCAGTGCACGTAAGAGTATGGAAAAAGGTGATGTAAAGAAGGCATTTCAGTTTATCATTCAAGGAGTGACACTCAGCCGAGAAAAGGCATTAACCAATTATTTACTCAGCCCTTTTGTAAAATCAAAGCCTCAATATATGAAACTTACCTCAATGCTTATGAATGAATTAGATAAAAATGATACACCTTTCTTAAGATATATCATTGCAAGCATATGTTATCAAACCGGTGAAATGGGAAAGGTTTTTACCATTTTAAAGGATGTTCCTAAAAAAGATCTCGATGTTAAAACAATACGTTTGCTGGGAGCAGCAATGATGGAAAAGAATGATTATGAAAATGCTTTAAAGCTTTTTAAAGGAGTGGAGCCCAAACGGAAAGTACCTGATTCAGATGAACTTAGTATCCTACTTGGAATAGGTTTATGCTATGCATCTATAGGAAACATAAAGAAAGCAACAGAATATTATAAAAAAGTTTCACAATTCAATCGTTCCTTCCCCGGTTTAAATAAGTTATACGAAAAAGTCCATCCTGAAGACAAATGAAAGTATTCGGTTTACTTAATCTGAATGCACTTTTTATTTTTAAAAAATACAATGAGAATTTTGAGAATGCAATAAATGCTGCCTACAAAATGTGCGAAGACGGAGTGGATGGAATCGTAATAAAAGGTAATTTTAAAAGTGCTATAGATATTTACAATTTTTTGAAGCGGAGAATTGATGTTCCCGTAGCAATTTTTGTAAAAACAGAGCTCCAGTATAAAGTAGCTAACAATTCGTTAATACTTACCATTTTTTCAGATAAACTCTTTCCTAACTCTATAAGAACTGTATATCCAAGAGATAGAACATTTTTGAAGAAAAAAATAGGAGATGCAATCCTCCTTCCGAATAAGCGTTTACTACATTTGTTCAGAGAAACTGAAGACTCGATTCCCGAGCTTACCGCCCTTGTTTCATATAAACTTGCTAAGTTGGGATACAACTATGTAATTATAGAAGAGATAATTAGTGCAAAAAGAGGACTGAAATTCTCTAAGAAATTTCATTAAGTAATTACTCTTTGAGAGCTTTCTTTATTGATTCAGTAAATGATTTTCGCAGTATTCCTTTGTCTGTTATAATTGCATCAATAAGTCTGTTCGGCGTTATATCAAAGGCAGGATTATATACTTTTATTCCCTCTGGCGTAATCCTTTTTCCTGCACAATGCGTAACCTCGTCAGGATTTCTTTCCTCAATGGGAATCTCTCCTCCACTTGCTATATTGGGATCAATTGTAGAGATTGGTGCAACTACGTAGAACGGAACTTTATGATACATAGCAAGTACAGCAAGTGTGTACGTACCAATCTTATTTGCAGTATCACCGTTTGATGCAATCCTGTCCGCTCCTACCACAACACCACTTACCATACCCTTTGACATAATAAAGCCACTCATATTATCAGTGATGAGATGAAAAGGTATATGAGCTTTTTTAAGCTCTAAAGCGGTAAGACGTGCACCTTGAAGATACGGTCGGGTTTCTAGTGCAATCACTCTGATATTCTTATACTTTTCGAAGGATCTCATTATCACCGAAAAAGCAGTACCATAGCCTGCAGTAGCAAGTGCCCCCGTATTACATATCGTCATAATAGTATCGTTATCTTTGAAAAGTGCAGAGCCATATTTACCCATTTGATAATTTCTATCCGCATCTTCTTTTTCCATTGCTATTGCTTCTTTAAGAATAAGCTTTTTAATCTCTTTTGAATCTTCATTTCTTTCAGCAAATGTATAAATCCTTTGAGTTGCCCACTTTAAATTTACTGCAGTCGGACGTGCACTATCAAGATATTCTTTAATTTTTTTCAGCTCTTCTAAGAACGTTTCTTTCCTTTCGGGAAGATTCCTTGCACCTAAATACATCCCATACGCCGCAGCCACACCTATTGCTGGGGCTCCTCTTATCATCATCTTGTTGATTGCTTGCCATACATCTTTCTCATTTTTACAAGGTACATCAACAAATTCAAAGGGAAGCCTCCTCTGATCTAATATATGAAGTACTTCCCCGTCAAATTTTAAAGACCTTATTTCCATTACACAACCTTATACTTCTTCAGGCAGTCTGTGCATACCCAGGCCACTTTTACTTTACCATTTATACGTACCTTTGCTTTGTGCAAATTAGGTAGATATCTTCTTTTTGTTTTCCTATGCGAATGGCTCACATTATTTCCTACCATAGGGCCCTTTCCGCATATCTCACATCTTTTACTCATCATTACCTCCACGTTAAAATTTGTACTTATACCATTCTAATCAAATTTTCATTCAATGCAATAGTCTGCTATAATAATAGCTGAAAACAGGAGGCAAAAGATGGGAAAGATAATTGTTTCGGAAAATGCATTAGCGAAACTTGCTGCTTTAACTACAATGCAGTGCTATGGTGTAGTAGGCCTTGTGCCTACCAGCTTCAGGGAGCGTTTTAGCTCTCTTTTATCAAAAGACAAGGTTAATAAAGGGATAGAGGTAAAAATTCAAGGAAAGCACATTTCTTTCACAGTATATGTAGTTTTACAGAATGGAGTAAAAGTTTCTGAAGTTGCATCTACCATTATTCGTCAGGTTTCTTATAAACTGAAAAAATTTACAGGATTAAAAGATATTGATGTGAATGTTGTAATAAAGAGTATAAGAAGGGGGATATAAGTGGACAAGTTAACGCTCACAGAGTTCAAAAAAATGTTTCAGGGTGCAATTAACGATTTGCATAAGAAAAAACAATTAGTTAATGAATTAAACGTATTTCCTGTGCCTGATGGAGATACCGGCACGAATATGTACCTGACATTAAAAACAGCAATTGACGAGATAAATAAGAGAAAACCCGAAAATTTAAGAGAGTTTGGGGAAGCTATGTGCGATGGTGCTCTCATCGGCGGAAGAGGAAATTCTGGAGTCATTCTTTCTCAAATTCTCAAAGGATTTTTCGAATCTATCGATGAAAAGAATGAGGTAACAATTCCTGAATTCGCAGATGGATTAATATCTGCTACAACTGTTGCATATCAAGCTGTAATAAAACCTGTGGAAGGTACCATTCTCACGGTTATAAATGCAATGTCAAAAAAAGCTCTATTTTTAGCAGACAAAGAATCAGATTTTATCTCTTTTTTTGAAGAAGTGTTAAAAAGTGCCAACGAGACACTTCAGCGTACACCTGAGCTTCTTCCAGTACTGAAAGAAGCAGGTGTTGTAGATGCAGGTGGCCAAGGACTCATTTTTATAGTAGAAGGAATGCTGTCTGGGCTAAGAGGAGGGACAAAAATGGAAAAAGGATTCGAAGAGTCAATTAAGGAATTAGATCATCAAGCCATAGGTGGGGAGCTTAAGTTTAAATATGATACTGTAATATTAACTGAAGTACCTACTATTGACCCTGATAAATTGCAAAAGCAATTAGAGCAGTTTGGAGATAGTATTGTTGTTGCAAGATCAGGAAAACTAACAAAACTTCATGTACATTCCAATGAACCATACAATGTAATGAAGTTCATTATGCAGTATGGACCGGTTAAAGAGGCAAGAATAGAGAATATGCAACAGGAGCAAGAGGAGTTTCTTGCGCATAATACAAATAAAACTAAGCCACAAAAAGCTATAGTGCATAGACCCGCTTCAATCGTCTCTGTTTCACAGGGTAAGGGTTTTGACCAGATATTCTTAAGCCTGGGTGTTGATGTATTGGTGACTGGGGGACAAACAATGAATCCTTCAATCAATGATATTCTTGCAGGTATTACTAAGTGTGAAAAGAAGTATGTTGTCGTATTGCCAAATAACCCTAATGTTATTCTTGCAGCAAATGAGGCAAAGAAATTGGTTAAGGATAAAATTGTAGAGGTAATTCCCACAAGAAATATGGTGCAAGCAATACCCATTATTTTATCTTTTAATGCTGACGAAAGTTTTAACACAAATATAGCACGTGCAAAGAAGATACTCTCTGAAACACATTCATTCTCTGTTACCTATTCTATACGCAATACAAAATTAAACAAAATAGAAATAAAAAATGGTGATGTAATAGGTCTGGCAGATAACAAAATTGTACTAAAAGGGAAAAATCCTCAGAAAGTTTTGACACGTTTATTCGAAAAGAATAAAAATGCTGTTAAAGATTACGAGCTCATAAGTATATACTACGGTGAAAAGATAAAGAAAGAAGATGCAGAAAATGTCGCAAAGGCAATAGAAAAAATGTTCCCAGAGTTGGAGGTTGAAGCAGTATATGGCGGACAGCCATTCTATTATTATCTCGTTTCTCTGGAGTAAACATAGAATGGAAGAAAGAGAAAGATTCCCGGATAGTTGCAAGCCAATTTAGCTATCGCAAAAACCTTTCCGAGCTGTGAAAGACGATAAAGAAGATATCAGCCATAAAAAAATGTTTGGCATTACAAATCGGTGCAGAAACACAATGACAGAAACTATAGAGAGTTTTCTTAGGGAGGTATAGATGAACATTGTTGACATTATTGAAAAAAAGAAAAGAGGAAATAAACTTACAAAAGAGGAAATTGATTTTTTTGTGCAGGGATATTCTAAAGATATTATTCCGGATTATCAAATTTCCGCACTTCTTATGGCAATTTGGTTTAAAGGTATGGACAGGGAAGAAACGACAAATCTTACATTATCAATGGTGAGAAGTGGCAAAATGGTAGATTTATCTCAAATTAACGGTATAAAAGTAGATAAGCATAGTTCAGGTGGCGTAGCTGATACTGTTTCGCTTCCACTTGTAGCACTTGTAGCGGCAAATGGTGTACCTGTAGCAAAGATGTCTGGAAGAGGACTAGGACATACAGGCGGTACAATTGACAAGCTCGAGTCCATCCCTAACTTCAAAGTAGAAATTTCTGTTGAAGAATTCATAAACATTGTGAAAAAAGTAAAAGGTGCTATCGTTGCGCAGAGCAAAAATCTTGTCATCGCAGATAAAAAAATGTATGCACTAAGAGATGTAACCGCCACCATAGATAGCATTCCACTCATTGCATCAAGTATTATGAGTAAAAAAATTGCAGCAGGTGCCGATGCTGTTGTACTGGATGTAAAAGTAGGCAACGGTGCCTTTATGAAGAGTGTAAATAGTGCTTTGACACTTGCAAAAACAATGGTTGATATTGGAGCACTTGCAAAGAGAAAAACAATTGCATATGTTACGGATATGAATGAACCATTGGGCAATGCCATAGGAAATGCCATAGAGGTAGAAGAAGCAATAAATGTACTGAAAGGGAATGGCGGCAAGCGCCTCATTAATGTAATAAAAACCCTGGGTGGGGAAATGCTCAAAATAGGTGGAAAAGCAAAAGATGAACATGAAGGACAGGAAATGATAGAAAAGTCTATTGAAGATCATACAGGCTTAAAAAAATTTAGAGAAATTATTCAAGCACAGGGCGGTAATCCCAATGTTATCGACGATTTTTCTCTATTCCCACAGGCAAAGCTTAGGATACCAATAAAAGCAGAAGAAAGTGGCTACATCACACATATTGAAACTGAAAAAATTGGTGAGCTTGCGGCTTTTCTCGGTGCCGGAAGGACAAAGAAAGGAGAAAAAATTGATCTATCCGTAGGTATTCTTTTCCCTAAAAAAGTGGGAGACTTCGTAGAAAAAGGAGAAAAAATTGCAGAGATATTATCCAATAACATAAAAAAGGGAGAAGCGGCAAAGAGAAGACTTTCAAAGCTCATTGAACTAAAGAAAAATAAAGTACAGCCTCTGCCACTTATTTATTATCGTGTCTCAGAGGAAGGCACCAAAAAATTCACAAATGAGTAAAACTACATTTATTCTTACGCATTCTGGCGCTGACTTTGATGCAGTGAGTTCTATGTATGCAGTAGGAAAATTGTATCCCAACTCTTTTCTCATACACCCTGGCTCCCTGGATGTAAGCACACAGAAACTTACGCACTTCTTTGGCGATATGCTAAAGCTTGTAAAATTAAGGGAGCTACCCCGTCAAATAAAAGATAACGTGCAACGTGTCATTGTCGTTGATACTAAAATTTATAATCGCATTGGCAATGGCAGGGAATTTATCAATAAAAAAGGGGTTGAAACGATCGTATTTGACCATCATCCTGCTTCTCCTTATGATATTAAAAATGCAAAGATTGTCTACAGAAACTACGGTGCAAATACCACTATCCTTGTAGAACTACTTAAAAAAAAGAGAATTCCTCTTACTCAATTTGAAGCAACGTTCATCGCACTGGGCATTTATGAAGATACAGGATCATTTATGTTTTCTTCAACCTCCTATGCTGATTTTACTGCAATGCAATATCTTTCTTCCTTTGGAATAAATATGAAGGTTGTCCATCATTTTCTCTCTCCGTCATTAAGTGAAGAACAGATGGTCCTATTTGAAAAGTTGCTTAACCATATGGAGGAATACAACATAAAAGGTGCAAGAATTACTATTGTATCCGGTAAGATGGATCATTATATTCCCGGGATAGCACTTATTGCCCATCGTATAAAAGAAATCATAGACACAGACTTTTTGTTTGTTATCGTTTCCTCATCCGATAGTACATTTATTGTAGGAAGAAGCAGTAGCCCTGAATACGATTTAAAGGAGGCATTACGTCCATTTGGCGGTGGGCATCCTACTGCAGCATCTGCTGTTATTAAGGGCAGAGATATAGAAAGATTAAAGAAAAAGATTCTTGAGAACATCAAGGAAGTATATTTTCCCGTACCAAATGCAAGCCAAATTATGAGTTTTCCTGTGAAGACTGTACAGGCAAAGACAGGTATTAAAGAAGCTTTGAGAATAATGGTAAGGTTTGGCTTTTCGGGGCTTCCAGTAAAAGAAAACAATAAAATACTAGGTATCATATCAAAAAGGGACATTGAAAAAATCATGCTTGTTGAGCATAGGGATAGACCAGTAAAACAGTACCTTCTACCGAACGCAACTTCAGTTGCATACAATGCAAGCCTTAGAGGAATAGAAGAAGCAATGGTTTTAAATAATGTAGGCAGGGTTCTTGTTGAAAAAAACGGGAAAGTTGTAGGAATTATTTCAAGAAGTGATTTGGTAAAGGCTTTTTATACAAAGGAATATATAAAAGAGGTTCCCAGTAATATGAACGCTGCTTTTCTTCCTAAACAAGAAGAAATTACTGCTCTCATGAAGAATCAGCTGCCGGCAGATATCTTTAAACTGATTGTGAAGATGGGTAAGATTGCAGAAGAATTAAATCAAAAAATCTATCTCGTTGGTGGCGCAGTAAGAGATATTTTATTGAACAGAAAGAGCCTTGATCTTGATTTCGTTTTAAGCAAAGATGCAATACAGTTTGGAAAATATCTACAGAAAGAAGTAGGCGGAAGTGTCCTTCTGCACCCAGAATTTCAAACATCTACATACAAGTACCAGGGGTATACGTTTGATTTTGTAACAGCACGTAGGGAATATTACAATTCTTCATCACTCCTTCCCATCGTAGAGCCTGCATCCATAAGAGAAGATCTGGGAAGAAGAGACTTTGCCATCAACACATTAGCTATTGATATCACTTCACAGCAATTTGGTACTTTGTATGACTTTTTTGGAGGATTTACAGATTTGAGAAAAGGCACATTGAGGGTACTGCATCCATTATCTTTTTTAGAGGACCCATCGCGTATACTACGCGCGATTAAATATGAGATCAAATTCAACTTTCATCTATCAAATCAAACAGAACAGTTACTTGCAAGGACTGTCCGTCTCAATGTATTCCAGCTTAAAAAATCAAAGAGAATCTCAGATGAATTGTTTGAATTATTCGCTGTCCCTGATGCTCCGCTTGCCATACTAAAAATGGAAAAAAGAGGTATATTAAAAGAGCTTTTTAGAATTAAGCGGCTCAGCGCACAGAGGAAAAGAGCAATACTTAATGCAGAGAAATGGATAAAACGTTTTACAGCAGACAGGACAAAAGTTTACTTCTTTCTGCTTGTTTTCAAAAAGAAGAAGAAAGAAAAGCAAGGTATTCTCCAGTATTTTTCCTTTCCAAAGAGTTTCATAGAAAAGTTAATTGCTACTGAAAAAATATTGAAAAAATTGCATAGGAACATTCATAATATGAATAGAACAAAACTATTCTTCCTTTTAAAAAATGTGGATAGGGCATTTATTGTAGCTTATCTCTCCTGGGCTTCTTCCGATGAGCGTACTTTACTACTTGATTATCTTGAGAATTTGTCGTATACTAAAGTGGAGCTAACGGGAAAAGATCTGAAAGCAATGGGCTTGAAAGAAGGTCCGCAGTATAGAAGGGTTTTTGATGAGCTTCTAAAACTAAGAGTGCAGGGGAAAGTTCATTCTAAAACAGATGAAGTACAATACATTTTAGACAACAAAAGGAAATTTGAATGGAAGTAAATCAAACAGTATTAAAGATCATCAAAAATGTTGAAACAGTGATCAAGGGCAAAAGGAATGTTATAGAAGTTGCTCTTGCTCCATTGTTAAGTGGAGGACACTTAATTTTTCAAGATATACCAGGTGTAGGAAAATCTACTCTTTCCGAAGCAATAGCACGCTCCATTGATGCAACTTTTTCAAGAATACAATTTACTTCCGATCTTTTGCCTTCTGATATTATAGGAATAACAATATTCAACAAAGTAACGAACCAGTTTGAATTCAAAGCAGGCCCGATCTTTGCAAATATTGTACTTGCAGATGAAATAAATAGAGCTTCACCAAAAGCACAATCAGCATTACTTGAAGCAATGAACGAAGGCACAGTGACTGTGGATGGTATTACATATGAGTTGCCTGCACCGTTTATGATTATAGCAACAGAAAACCCTGTGGAATTTGCAGGTACTTATCCTTTGCCGGAAAGCGAACTTGACCGCTTTATGATATCCCTCAATATGGGTTATCCCCCGGAACATATAGAAAAAGAAATTATTAAAGAAAAAAGTCTGTATAATAATTTGAAAGAACTCAAAAGTGTTGCATCTGTAGAAGATATTAAAACACTCAAAAAAGAAGCAGCAAAAGTCTACGTAGAGGATTCTATTACAAACTACATAATGAGCATTATACAAAAAACAAGAGAATCTGACCTTATAGAGATTGGTGTAAGCACAAGGGGTGGCATAGATTTTTTGAAAGTTGTTAAAAGCTATGCATTTATTAGAGGAAGAGATTTCGTTATCCCTGATGATGTAAAGAGCATTGCACCTTTTGCGCTTTCACATCGTATCGTTACTAAATCCGATGACAAAAAATTTGCAAAAGAAATCATATTACAAACGCTTAAAGAAGTACCTGTCCCGATTTAGCAACACCCGCATCACAAAAAGTGGGCTACTGTTCTTTCTGTTTACTCTCCTTATAGGTGCGGTAGCTATAAACTCAGGCAACAATTTGGTCTACTTGACTTTTACTACGATCCTTTCCTTTTTTGTACTTTCAGGTTTGCTTTCCTACTTTAACTTGAAAGGATTTAAAGTTTCTTTTTTATTCTCGGATTCTATCTTCGCAAAATCACATACCTATATTATTACTCACATAAAAAATTCTTCATTCACTCCAAAACTTGCTGTAAACATTAAAACTCATCTTTTCGAGAAAAACTTTGAATATATTGAAGAAAAAGGAGAATCCTCAAAAAAGGTAGAAGTATCATTCCCTAAAAGAGGACGGTTTATTTTGAATTCCTTCACTTTAAGATCGTCTTTTCCTTTTGCATTCTTTGAAAGAAAAAAGGAAGTTCACAGCAAACTAAGTTTTATTGTATTTCCTGCAATACGTTCTGTTCGGATAAAAGGAAAAGGCAATGAGAATGGCGAATATAATACACAGGGAAAAGGAAAAGGCAATGAATTTTTTTCACTAAGAGAATACAGACAAGGAGAAAACATTCGGAATATCCATTGGAAAACTTCCGCACATCTCAACAAGTTAATGATAATAGAAAACGAAAAGGAAGCATCCCAAAAGTTTATTTTATTTATTGATAACTCCAGGTATCGCTATAAAGACGTAGATGAGTTCGAAGAAGCAGTGACTCGTATTGCTTCACTTGCATATAAACTTATTCATCAGGATAAGGATGTTTCGCTTATGTCAGAAAGAAATTTTTCATTTGGACATTCAAATGTACATTTGAAAGATATTTTAACATTCTTGTCTTTAATAGAATTAAAAGAAAAATTACCCCTGGCACCACCTGCCAATTCATATTCTTACAAAGACATTATTTATGAAAAAGCCTCTAATCATTGATGTAACACTTATTCTCATCCTTATTGCCTTTGCTTTCATGTCACTTGCCGATTTACATTTTTTAATTCTCATTCCCTTTATTTTTATTGCGTATCCTTTAGAAGATAAAATTAAGAGTAAACTTTCAGTTAAATTAGCAGAAGCGATTCCCCTTTTATTCTTCATTTTTGGTATCATTTTCTCTATACAACTTTTTTATCTTCTTGCCTATCTTCTTGCTATTACTCTTATCATAAAGTTCATTTTACACAAAAGAAGAAAAGATTACTATGAAATATTTTTAGTTGCAATTGTTGTAATGCTTCTCTCTTCCGTGTCAACAATATCCGCATCATTTGGTATACTGTTATTTCTTTTTCTTTTCTTCAGTGCCTTAATGCTAATACTTGCTCAATTTGGAGAAGATGTACCTCAGCTTACTTTTAAATTTTATACTTCGCTTTTCCTTTTTTCTGTTTTTTCATTTCTCTTTTCCTTTGCCTTGTTTTTCTCTTTTCCTCGCCTTTCCATAGGATATATGCACGGTATTAATATCGTCCCTGAGAAAAATGCAGGCTTTAGCGAAGAAGTGAATATAGATAACAGTAACGTTGACTTGAACAATAATATCGTTATACGCGTTGCCTTGGATAAAAGAGTTTCATCCACCATTTACCTCACAGGAATGCACTACATATATTTTGATGGAAAGAGATGGCACAAAGAACCACCCATGAGAAAAGTTTTTCCTGATTCTACGGGTTATTTTGGCAATAGAGACAATGCGTATAAAGAAACTATTTACCTTGAACCAACAGGAACAGATGTTTTATTTGGAATAGATAAGTTTGTCGGTGTATATGGAGAATTTCTCTACCTCAAGCAGAACGTAGTAGGAGATTTCTTTACAGATATGCCGTATTATAAAACAATCAAGTATGATGCTTACAGTATGGTAGAAAAGATCCCTTCGAGTATCAACAATGTAAAAGGCGATATTCCCGCTAATATAAGAAATTCCTATCTTAAAGTCCCTGTACTGTCTAACAGATTCGTTAACCTTTGCAGGAAAATAACAAGAGGAAAAACTGAATACGGGAAAGTCCAATCCGTTATACGGTATCTGCATTATCATTGTACATATTCCTTGAACCCCAATGCCTCTTCTATTGAAGATTTTGTCATTAACGGCAAAAAAGGTTATTGCAAGCATTTTGCTACTGCATTTGTTCTAATGTTGAGGGAAAGTGGTGTTCCTGCACGTCTTGTATCCGGGTTTATTACATCCGAATGGAATCCAGCAGGAAACTATTTTATCGTGAGAGCAAGGGATGCCCACACCTGGGGAGAAGTGTATTTTCCACATTATGGCTGGGTACAGTTTGATCCGACACCTGCTGCACAAGAAACCAAAAGAAGTAATTTTTCTCTCGTCATTGACAGCATCAAGATGAGCTGGTACAGGAATGTTATTACCTATGACACATCCAGGCAGCTTAGCTTGCTTTCTTATATAGGAAAAAGTACGGAAAAGATGAGCTACGGTGTGGATAATATATTTAATTTCGTGAAACTCTTTTTGAAGAAATGGAAGCTCATTACCCTATGCCTTACAATCTTTATCCTTCTCATCATTTTCGTAAGGAAAAAACCGGAAAAGAAGGCATTTGACAGGATACTGCTTCTCATAGGAAAAGATAAAAAGCCTTATGAAACACTGCTTGAGTATGCTAAGAGAAAAAACAAATATAAAATGCTGAAAGATTTGATATATCTTTACTATACATACCGCTTTTCCAGGAAGAAGGTTCCTATGAGTAGGCTTGTACACCTTGAAAGAAGTATTATAGAGCATGCTAGATAAGCATACTCGACAAATTTTTGTGCTTGTATATATTCATAATATCCTAAAATCCTCTTTCTTCTGATAGGTTTGGATAAAAAA
>CAYONU010000032.1:0-11703 GCA_964405445.1 uncultured Caldisericales bacterium
GGCAGCAATATCAAAAATCTTACAGTTTCCTTAAGTTCATATACTGCTGGAAGCAATACTGCATATACAGTATGGTTCGTCACCGGGCCTACAGGTGCACTCTCGCCTAACGATTACATCACAATTGTATTTCCTGATAATACTTATGTACCAACAAATACAAGTGCCTATTATATCACTATTAATGGACATAATTGTGGCTACAAAACTGTGAACAACAGGACCCTTGTTATTTACATACCTTCTGGGTTTTCCATAGGAAATAATTCCTCCTGTAATGTTGTCATTTCCGAGCAGTTTGGCATCAAAAACCCGACTTCGCCTGGAAATTATACATTGAGCCTTTCTACAAGCAAAGATACAATAGCTGCCGTATCAGATAACTATAATATTGTCGGGACATCTATCTCGAACCTTGCCGTTTCCATAACACCTGCCGTGCAGAAAGCAAATGCAGAATACAATGTTGTATTTAAGACTTCGTATTCCGGTGCTCTCTTGCTCGGTTCTGACTATATATACATAGAGTTTCCGGATGATGTAAGTTTACCTTCATATATTTCCGCAGGCTATGTGAAAGTTAATGGAACAGCTTGCTCAAGCGTAAGTGTTTCTCAATCTCAGCACAAGATAACGATAAGGATGCCTGTATCGGTAGGAAGTTATTCAAATGTGACAGTTGACATTGCGAAAGGTGCCAACATTAAAAATCCGGATAGTTATGGTACATACAAGTTATATATATCTACATCGAAGGATGTTGTGAAAAAAGCTAAATCATTTGACATTGCAAAGTCTACTATTACAGAACTTACCGTAAAACTTACAGCGTATGAAGTTGGGAAACCTGCGGGAATTTCAATTACATTTAAAACAGGCGTAGGCGGCAGATTAATAAAAAATCAGGACAAGATATATGTGCTGTTCCCTTCCGGATTCTCAATTCCATATTCTATTTCTGCAAGTTATGTGAAAGTAAACAACGTTACTGCTACTTATATCCGTACATATTCGAACAGATTGGAGATTACTACACCCGTTGATGTTATTGCGAATGGAATAGTATCTGTTATTATTGACAAAAATGCGGATATAAAAAATCCGCTTTCTTTGGGAAGTTACGTGCTTACGGCATATACTTCGCAGGAAACTACTCATATGGATTCAACGCCATTCAACATTGTTGTGCTTCCAACAACTAAAATTAGTATAACACCTGCATCACCTGACGGTGCAAATGGCTATTACAAAACTACCCCAAGGGTAACGCTTACCGCAGCAAGCCCTATAGATACCGCACCAGTCATTTACTACTACTTTGATACAAACTCTCCGCAGGTTTACTCAGGTGCTATTTCTGTGCCAGACGGAGCACACACATTATATTTTTATGCAGTCGATAAATATCAGAATAAAGAGGTTGCACAAAGTAAACAGTTTAAAGTAGATACAATTCCTCCCTCTCTAACAATACTTTCTCCTAAAAACAAGGCTGTACTCAATACAAAGCAATGCACAATAAATGGAAAAACAGAGAAAGACGCAGCTGTTACAATTGATAATAAATCAGTAGATGTGAAAAGTGATGGTACATTTGTGTATACTACTACAATCACTGGAGAGACGTCGTTCAATATCATTGCAAAAGACATTGCAGGAAATACAAAAAAACTTGTGCTGAACGTTTTGCTTGATACTACACCACCAAAACTCAGCGTTACAGCCCCTTATGCATTTCAAGAAGTGCATTCAGCCACTATTATGGTAGAAGGAAAAACAGAAAAAGATGCAACTATAAGAGTCAATGGGCATTCTGCATCGGTTAAATCTGATTATACATTTACCTATGCGGTAGTACTTACAAAAGAAGGATTAAATATAATTAGTGTTGTTGCAACGGATCCGGCAGGAAATACAACACAAGTTTCTGTTCCTGTGAAGTTTATTTCAAGGACAAAAATAGTACTGCAAGTAGGAAATCGTGTTGCATTAATTAACGGTAAACGTGTAACGCTTGATTCACCACCTGTTATTGTAAAAGGAAGGACACTTGTTCCCTTACGTTTTATTTCTGAAGCATTTGGTACAGATGTTCAATGGAATCCTGTATTTAGACTTATCTTCATTAAAATGGGGAAAAAAGAAATTATTCTTCAAATTGGTGTACCCTATGCATCGGTGAACAATAAAAAAGTTATGCTTGATTTATCGCCACTTATTATAAAAGGGCATACGATGGTTCCAATCCGTTTTATTACGGAGGCACTGGGCGCAAAAGTAAATTGGGATGCTCATACAAAAAGTATAACGATCATTCTATAGTGACAAAAAACAAGGCAGTGTATAACAATATACCTGCCTTGTTTTTATTTTTTTCGCTAACTGCCTGTTTTCGGATATACGATAGTGATTGTCTTTGTTGTTTTATCCCAATTTACAGAAGCACCAAATGTTTCAACAATAAAACGAAGTGGAATCATAGTTCTTCCGTTAATAATCTCAGGGACAGTATCTAAGGCAATCTTTTTCCCGTTTACTGACGCATATCCTACTCCTATTTGTAATTTTATAGATGTGTCGTTGAACTGAATATCTACAATTTTTAGTACGGGGTCCCATTGTACGATTGCCCCGAATGACTCACTTATAAAGCGGAGAGGAATAAGAGTCCTATTGCTCTTTATTATTGGAGGTGCATCCAGTGATACCACTGTACCGTTTACGATAGCATTTTTATTCTTTATTTGAAGTTTTATTGAAACATTCTTTAAGTATTTTATGCGAATATCCACCTCTTTTGTCTTTCCATTTCTTAAAGCAACAACCTTTATTATATTTTCTCCCTGTGGAACAATAATTGAAGCTGTGAATGAACCGTCTGCTTGTACTGTTGCATCCTTACCATTTATTGTTACTGTTGCATCTTTATCTGTCTGCCCTTGTACTACTACGGGTGTTTGATAAAGAGTTGTCCCGTCTGCAGGAGCGCTAACGGTAAGTTTCGGAGGATTAGCAGGTGCTAATTTATTGAATATCACTGTGAGTTTTGATTCATTTTCGTTACCTGCCAAATCCACTGCTTTTATTGTATATGTTGTTGAGCCTTCTCCTGTTGCGAGAAATTGAAATGAACCATTTGTACTTATAGGGATACTGTTTCCATTTATTGTGACAGCTGTGCCTTTCTCTGTCATTCCATGAATTACTGCACTGTTTCCATTTATTGTGGCATTATTTTGAGGAGATGTAATTGTAATTACTGGTTTTACTGTATCTACTTTGAATTGGATGACATTTTCTGGTAATTCTTTTCGTCCTTGAGAATCTATTGCATAGAAATGCAGAGTATGCATACCGTCAGGAATAGCAATCGCTTTACTTGTGTATTTAACAGCTTGGTTGTTATCAATGTAATAGTATACTGTAGGATTTGCATTAGCAGGGCTCGTTGCACTTAATGTTACTGTCGGCGTTACGGTGTAGTAGCCTGCTTTTCCGTTAGGTGATGCAGGTGTAATTACTGCTCTTGATAGAGGAGATGCCGTTATTTTGTAGCCTGTGGATATAACAGGCATTGTTTCAGACGATGTGTACACCTCTATTGTGTAAATAGAAGCTTCTTTAGGATTTTTAATTCCTCCCTCTTGCTTAAAAACAACATTCACTTTACTGTTCTCTTTAATATCTGTAGGTACAGTGAGCTCTACTATATTGTTATTACTTATAGATAAATTGTTTACAGATACATCGTCGATCTCTACATTTTTATCAATCAATTGAGGAATTATTGTTTCCTGTGGAAAGATCACAAAGATTTTGTCTACTCCCTTTGCCAGTGCACCACCTGCACCTGTAAAAAAGGTAATTTTGTATCCACTTACACTGTTTACACTGAAGTTTGTAAGTATAACAACAGGAGCAGTAATATGCGAAGCTTCTATCTTTACCTTGACAGAAGCAGGAATTAAGTCTTTTGATGTATATACGGTAAAACTATACTCCCCAGGGACAGCAGGATTTTTTATTCCAAGTTCCCTCTTAATATCAATGGTGACGGATCCGATAGGAACATTTTCTGGCACGGGAATACTCATTTTGTTGTTCTGTACGTTTCCTGTAACTGATTTAATACCGTTGATATATACCTTTGAAAAATCAAGTTGATTTGTAAGTGTAAACTGTGCCGGGATCTCTATAAAAATTTTATCTTGATCTTTTATGAGATTACCTTGCAGAGAAGTAGTAAAAATAATTTTTATTTCTGAATTGGCGTTTTGAATAGCTGGTGTTACTTCAGTACTGAGGTGAGCAATTGATGTGCCACTGATTTTATAAAAGGTGTTCACGGTGGGAGTTTTATTGGTAAGTATTCTGAGCAAATATTCACCAGGTTTTTCTGGATTCTTGATCCCAAATTCAGTATTAATTTTTACGGAAACAAAACTATTGGGCGGAATAGATACGGATGCAGGAATATTTGCTGTAAGCATATTAGCTGTGACTGTTGCATTTGGACAAGGCACATTATTTATGCTAATTTCAAAGGGCTTAATGTGTGCATTATCAGGTAAAATAACGGACTGGGGAAAAATGAAAGCAATGTAATCCTGTGTACTTAAGGTAACATTTCCGGAGTTATAAAAAGAAATAAGGTACAGTGCATTACTATTGGATGTATTTGGAGAAACTGTAATTGAGAGATTTTTCAAACCTTCCTGTATTGCTTTTACTTTACTTACAGGATTTGTTTCATTTGAAACACCTATAAGAAAGCCGTACGAGCCTGCATTTTCAGGATTTTTTATCTTTGAATAAGATGTAATTTCTACTGTTATTTCCGTTCCTTTATTAATCATTTTTGCCGGATAAATTTTTATTCTATTCTCTGAAACATCCACGTCTACCTTGGCAGGTACTTCACCATTGATACTAATAGCGTGTTTACTGATAGTGCTAGGTATGCTAAATCCCTGCGTTTGGAAATTTATATAGATATAGTCGTTCATTGTTAAATCTGTTGTAAGAGTTATGCTTAATATTATATCAGGATATGAATTTGTTGTATCAGGCATTATGACAAAGTTATTCACTGTTAGACAATTCACAGCATCTACCTTTGGCACAAAGATAGCTAAAGCTACAAATACAATTAAGATAGAGAAAATTTTTTTCATACTTCCCTCCTTATTATCCATTTTATTAATTATACGAGTTGTCAGTGAATTTGCAACTATTCTCCTGCATAAAGCCGGGACAAGAATAACTTCGGCACTCTATCCAGTTGGCTGTTATACATATTTGCTTTATAATCCAACAGTGTAAATAGTTATCTTACTACTTGAAAATATGTGAAAATTTTCTATAATACATCTATGGAGGTGAAGGATGGCGAAATATAAAGTTACGCACGATAGAGATGCGTGTATCGGCTGTGGTGTATGTGCATCAATTTGTCCCGAGAATTGGAAGATGGACGACGATGGTAAAGCAAGCCCTATTTCCCCTGAGTCAGATGCAGACTGCAATAAGGATGCTGCAGAAAATTGTCCGGTGCAGTGTATAAAGGTAGAAGAAATAGGGTAGAGTATTTTATGAAACAGTTCAGTTCCAGGGGTATGTTCCCCTGGAACCTCATTTAGTTAAAAAAGGAGGTCAATATGAAGGAAGTTTATGAAGTAAGAATGCATGCAAGGGCAGGACAGGGTGCAAAGTCTGGTTCACAGCTTCTTGCAGAGGCTGCATTTAAACAAGGTAAATGGATCCAATCGTTTCCTGAGTATGGCTCTGAAAGAAGGGGAGCTCCAACAGTTTCTTATACAAGAATATCTGTCAAACAGCTAAGAACACATGAACCGATTGTAAATCCAGAGGTAGTGCTCGTATTTGATCCGGGCATTGCAAAGACTGTGCCTGTAACAAAAGGGCTTTCGGAAGAAACTGGTGTCCTTATTGTAAACACAAAGAAATCTCCGGAATACATAAAAAAAGTTACAGGGTTTAATGGAAAGGTCTATACGCTTGATGCAACTGGTATCTCATTAGAGTTATTGGGAATTGATGCACCAAATGTACCAATGTTGGGTGCTCTAGTTAAAGTAACAGATGTTGTACCACTTGAAGCACTTGAAGGTGTCATTAAAGAACATTTTCTTGCAAAATTAGGTGAAGAGAAAGT
Organism: uncultured Caldisericales bacterium; assembly: GCA_964405445.1. GTDB lineage: Bacteria > Caldisericota > Caldisericia > Caldisericales > Caldisericaceae > CAJXKN01. Next base: position 6,176 of record CAYONU010000032.1, read on the forward strand.
TAATAAGAATATAGAGGGTTTGAAGAAGGCATATGAGGAGGTAACAAAATGAGCGAGAAAAAAGGATGGAAAGAATTGATGCGCGGTTCTGATTTACCGCCAGCATCTTCGCTTGAGTATAAGACAGGCTCGTGGAGAACATTGCGTCCTATCTGGGATCCAAACAAGTGCACGCATTGTATGATCTGTGTAGCTTATTGCCCAGATATGGCTATTCCTATAACAAAGTCAGATGAAGGAGTAAAAGGGTTTAACGGAAGAGTCTATAAGGGTATGGTAAGGCTTGAAACGAACTTTGATTACTGCAAAGGCTGTGGGATTTGTGCACAGGAATGCCCTACACACTGTATTAAAATGGTACGTGAAGAAGAAGCTGAGGAAGCTTCTGAATAGGGGGTGTAGAGATGAGTATATGGAAATCGTTAACAGGTGCACAGGCTGCTGCTGAAGCAATGCGGCAGATTAACCCTGATGTCGTAGTAGCGTACCCAATCACACCTCAAACTCCAATTGTGGAGCAGTTTGCACAGTTTGTTGCAAATGGTATTGTTGATACCAAAACAATACCAGTAGAGTCCGAACATTCTGCGATGTCTGCAACTGTAGGCTCATCCGCAGCGGGTGCAAGAGCAATGTGTGCAACGTCATCTCAGGGTTTGGCATTGATGTGGGAAGTAGTAGCAGCAGTCCCGGGTTTACGATTGCCAATTGTAATGCCTATTGTAGACAGGGCACTTTCTGCTCCGATTAATATTCACTGCGATCATTCCGATGTGATGGGAACAACGACAATTGGTTGGATACAAATATTCTCTGAAAATGCACAGGAGGTATATGAAAATCTGCTTTTAGCAATAAAGCTTGCTGAAAATAAAGATGTACTGCTTCCTGCTATGGTTATGCAGGATGGCTTTATCATCAGTCACGGTGTAGAAAATGTCCAAATATTTGATGATGATAAAGTAAAAGCGTTTGTCGGCGACAGAAACCCAGATAGATATTTATTAGATGTAGACCATCCTTATACAATAGGGCCACTTGCTCTCCCTGATTATTATTTTGAAATTAAGAGGCAGCAAGAGGAAGCAATGAAGAATGCAAAAGAAGTATACCTTGAAGCGGGGAAAGAGCTTTCAAAGGTTACAGGAAAAGCATACCCATATTTTGAAAGTTACAAGTTAGATGATGCAGAAGCTGCAATTGTAGTGCTTTCTTCAACGGCAGGTACAGCAAAAGATGCAGTTGATAAAATGCGAGCGGAAGGCAAAAAAGTCGGCTTGCTGAAGCCTAAATTATTTAGACCCTTCCCATATAAAGAAATAAGAGAAGCTTTAAAAAATATCCCTGTGATTGGCGTACTAGATCGTTCGATGGCTTTTGGTGCTTATGCACCTCTCTACACAGAGATTAGAAATGCATTATTTGAACTGGATAAGAGACCAAAACTACAGAGTTATATTTTTGGGCTTGGTGGAAAAGATATATTCAAGAGTCAAATTGAAAAAGCTTTTGATGAACTGCTTTCGGGTGATGTGACTCCTGAAGAAGAAAAATACATAGGACTAAGGGGGTAGATATGGCTACATTACAAGAAATAGTATCAAAACCATCGGGACTTGCTCCGGGTCACAGAATGTGTGCAGGATGTGGCATTGGCTCCATTGTAAGGACAGTACTTGCTGCATCTGATAAACCTGTAGTTGTTGCAAATGCAACGGGCTGTTTAGAAGTCGTTACGACGATTTACCCTTATTCTGCATGGAAAGTGCCATGGATACATCTTACTTTCGAAAATGCAGCGGCAGTAGCAAGTGGTATAGAGACAGCTTATAAATCGTTAAAGAACAGAGGGAAGATTACTAAAGATATAAACATCGTTGCATTCGGCGGTGACGGTGGAACGTATGATATAGGATTCCAAGCTCTTTCTGGAGCCCTGGAAAGAGGTCATAATTTTATGTATGTAGTGTATGATAATGAAGGTTATATGAATACAGGAAACCAGAGAAGCGGTGCAACACCATACGGTGCAAGTACAACTACTGTTCCTGCAGGCACAAAGAGTTTTGGTAAACCACAGTGGAGAAAGAATATTGTGGAGATTGCCGCAGCACATAGAATTCCATATGCAGCACAGGCAGCAGTACACAATACAATGGATTTGTATAAGAAAGCGAAAAAAGGATTTGAAGCAGATGGGCCTGCATTTATGGCAGTGCTTCAACCTTGTACAACAAACTGGAAGTATGATCCTGCACTTACAATGACATATTCACGCCTTGCAGCGGAAACGAACTTCTGGCCGTTATACGAAGTGGAGAATGGTAAAGTACACATCAATTACAAACCGAGAAATAGAAAACCAATTGAAGAATTTTTGAAAGGGCAAGGGCGATTCAAGCATTTATTTAAGCCGGAAAACAGGCACATAATAGAGAAAATGCAGAGATTGATTGATGAAGAGTGGGAAAGGTTAGTGAAGCTTGAAGAGTCAGGAGTACAGCTATAAATCTCGTTTTTAACTTTGTTGGAGCCTCGTTTTACACGAGGCTTTTTTAGTTTTTATTTTATGGTATCCTTTTTAAGGAGGTTTTATGGAAAAATTTATTGCTGCATTTGGCGTTGATAAGAATGGCGATTTAACGGATGCACACTTTGGTGATTCCGAGTATTTTGAGATTTTTTCAGTTTCTAAAAGCAGTATAACCTTTGTAGAACAGAGAAAGAATTTAAAGATTAGGGAAGAAAAGCATGGCGATCCTAAAAAAGCAAAGGCAATCTCAACCCTTTTAAGTGGAGTGGATGTACTTGTTGCATTTAGAATGGGCCCAAATATTTTAAGAATGAAAAAGAAATTTGTTCCTGTAATTGTGGGAACTAAAGATGTGAATATAGCAAAGAAACTTATTTTAAAGAGTTTTTCACGTATTTTAGAAGAGGTGGGAAGGAAAGGAGAAAAAAACTATATTACGATTAAAAACAAGGAGGATTAAATGAAAAAGAAAGCCAAAATCGGTGTGTTTGGTGGTTCAGGTTTTTACTCATTCCTTGAGAATGTAAAAAGTGTAAAAGTAGAAACGCCGTACGGTGCACCTTCAGACCTTATTGCAATTGGAGAGTATGCTAATAAAAAGGTTGCGTTTTTGCCAAGGCATGGCAAGTTGCATCAGTATCCCCCACATAAGATTCCATACCGCGCAAATCTGTGGGCAATGAAATCATTAGGCGTTGAGAGAATTATTGCTCCTACCGCTGTGGGAAGTTTACAGCCACATATAAAAGTAGGTGATTTTGTAGTAACAGACCAATTTGTTGATAGAACTTCAGGCAGGGATTGTACATTTTACAACGGACCTATTACAACACATATAAGCCTTGCAGAACCATATTGCCCGGAGCTACGGTCAATTGCAATATCAGTATTGAAAGAGATGAAACTCTCCTTTCATCCGAAAGGTACAGTCGTTGTTGTTCAAGGTCCGAGATTCTCAACACGTGCTGAAAGTGAATGGTTCACAAGAATGGGTTGGGACATTATCAATATGACTCAGTATCCGGAAGTAGTCCTTGCGAGGGAACTTGAAATGTGCTATGTAAATATTGCAGTAGTTACAGACTATGATGTAGGCATTGTTGCAGGGGGCAAAGTTCAGCCCGTAACGCAAGAAATGGTGTCAAAGAAGTTTGTAGAAAATAACGTAAAGCTCAAAGCAATACTTAAAAGGATGATAGAAATTATTCCAGAAGAAAGGCATTGTAAGTGTGGAAGTGCACTAAAGGGTGCAAGAGTAGGAGAATAGTAGATGTTTATTCCCCTGAAAGATACACAAGAAATAAGTATACGTCCTATTGGAACAATTAGCATTATTATAATTAACGTAGCAGTATTCTTAGAGATGATTTTCTATTCTTCTACTTCACCGAATCCAGTGGCTTCCCAAAATACAACTTATCTAAGATACGGTTTAATTCCTTATCAGATAACATCTGGACATATCATTGTTCCATCATCATTACAGCCCGCGTGGCTTACTATTTTTACATCAATGTTTCTGCACGGCGGATTTGCGCATATTATTGGAAATATGTGGTTCTTCTGGATCTTTGGAAACAATGTGGAGGATTATTTTGGAACGATACGGTTCCTCGTCTTTTACTTACTTGGAGGTACAGTAGCAGCACTTGCCCAGATAGCAGCTGCCCCTTCCTCTAGGGTGCCTGTCATTGGTGCAAGTGGTGCTATTGCTGCAGTAATGGGTGCATATTTTTATTTGTTCCCCAGGTCTAGAATAAAAACATTTGTTTTTCTTTTCCTCTTTATCACTTTTATTGAAATACCAGCACCATTTTTTCTCTTAGTTTGGATACTTATGCAATTTTCTTCTGCTTTTACATCATTTGGTGCGGCTACTGGTGTAGCGTACTGGGCTCACGTAGGAGGATTCACATTTGGGCTACTTATAGCAATAATCTTTAAATCAATGAATCGTAGGAGAAATGAAATCTATTACTGATAAAATAAAGGAATTAGAGCTTCAAGTTGAACTTTTAAAGAAAAGAATCTCTCTACTTGAAGATATGCTGAAAGAATACTTGCCACTCTCAATTAACAAGTTGCTCGAGATGAGGGGTTTTAATGTCATACGTAAGGAAGATAATCTTGATCTCATTGAAAAAAAAGAGCAGGAGCTCCTTTATGTTTCCCTGAAGAGTTATTATTTTAGAAGGGTCTTGAGAGATATATTATTTGTTAAGAAAATTGGTGCAGAAGAAAAGGAATTAATTGAAGAAAAATGGGGAAAGATTACAGAAAATTACATTGATAAAATAGAAGTATTAGGTATCGTTAAAAAAGAAAGAGATACATTAGTTGCACAAATTCCTCTTGGTTATACGGGGACTATCCTGGAATGGTTCATAGGTAAATATTTAAAAGAAGAACTTGGTCTCGAAACTATACTTGATGTTAAACTAAAGAATCTTGAATCGGGCGGAGATATTGATATTCTCTCGCGCATTGGAACAAACCTTATTGCAATAGAGTGTAAGGAAAGCCCGCCAAACAATGTACCTGTTTCCGAATTAAAGTCTATTACAAATAGGGTTAATTTTATAAAGCCGGATGTTTTTATTTTGCTCATTGACACAACGCTTTCTATCAAAAAGAATATTCTTGATAATCTTATGTGGATAACAAAGACGAAATCCAAAAGGTTAAAAGAAGGTGTTTACACATTTGGTGCAGGGAAATTTGTTGTTACAGCAAAAAGAGACTTATTGCAGAATATTGCTTTTTGTATAAGTGAAGGAACAAATGGGATACGGTAATTTGAAGAGGGCAGTTCTGTGTAATTTAAAAGAAACATATTTCGATGCAGCCGATTCCGAAGCACATAATTTAAACAAAGGAATAGATAAAGAGCAGGCACTTCTGCAGTTCGGCAAACTCAAAGATACTCTGAAAGAAACAGGCGTTAAAATAGCAGAGATACCAGAACTTAAAGATCACCCGAACTCAATATTTGTAA
>CAYONU010000033.1:0-11651 GCA_964405445.1 uncultured Caldisericales bacterium
AACCTTGAAACTCTTATGCTATGCTGATAGATAAATTCCTTCCTACTACTCAAACATGCTCTAATTGTGGGCACAAACAAAAGATGTCTCTATCTGATAGAGTATTTAAGTGTGAAGTATGTAATTTTGAAACAGATAGAGACGTAAACTCTGCAAGAAACATGATACTATTCGGAGAGAAAACTCCGTTAGCAAACCTACCAGAGGACTTCTGGAAAGTAACGCCTGTGGAGAGGGAAACCTCTATGCGGATATTGGAAAGTAACCCGTATATCCATATAAGCTATACCTCGTTGAAACAGGAAGCCCTCAGTTTTAACTGAGGAAGGAAGTCACGATTTCTAATTCTGAAGCTAAAACAACAATTTGACAAAGAAAATTTTTGTAATAAAATACACGGAAAGGAGGCATAAACTTATGCGACCAGAAGCAAAGTATATTTATTTTAATGGCAAATTTGTTCCATGGGATGACGCGAAAATTCACGTTCTTTCCCACGTAGTACAGTATGGATCCGGTGTTTTCGAAGGAATACGTGCCTATAAAACGGAAAAGGGGACCGCTATTTTTAGATCAACAGACCACTTTAAACGATTTAAGGATTCAATGCGTATATATAGAATGAAAATAAAAGAAACTGTCCCTGAGTTAATAAATATTTCCAAAGAACTAATCAAAAAGAATGAAGTTGATTCTGCATACATTCGTCCTTTTGCTTACAGAGGCTTTGGAGAAATTGGAATTAATCCAATAAACTTGAAAACAGATCTTTCCATTGCCGTATTTTATATGGGAGCGTATCTCTCACAAAATCCTGATAAAGGTGTCGATACTATGGTATCTTCCTGGAGAAGGCCTGCTCCTGATACAATACCTCCTTTGGCTAAAGCAAGTGGCAACTATTTAAATTCACAGCTCGGATCAATGGAAGCAAGGCTCTACGGTTTCAAAGAAGCAATTATGCTGGACTTCAACGGCTTTGTAAGTGAAGGCCCAGGGGAAAACATTTTCCTTGTAAAAGACGGAAAACTTTATACACCACCAATAGGTGCATCTATCTTAAAAGGAATAACAAAAGATTCAGTGATTGAGATTGCAAAACATATTGGCATCCCTGTATATGAGCAGTTTATACCAAGAGCTATGCTTTATACTGCTGACGAACTATTCTTTTGCGGTACAGCGGCAGAGATTACACCTATTGGAAGTATAGACAAAATCTACATAAAAGACGGGGGAATCGGACCCATTACAAGAAAAATCCGCAACGAATTTTCCAGTATAATAAGCAGGGGAGAAGACCCGTTTGGCTGGCTTGATTACGTAAGATAGTGAAAAAATATGACGTAGTTGTGGCAGGAGGCGGCCCTGCTGGCTCTACTATAGCAAGAGAAGTTAGCAAAAAAGGCTGGTCTGTACTTGTTGTTGAAAAAAGAAAAGAAATTGGTTTTCCTAATCATTGTTCTGGCCTTGTATCAATGGATTTTGTTTCTCATAAGCAGATGGATGAATCCCTCATTTTGAATAAAATTTATGGAGCCGCAATTTACTCATACTCAAATAAAGTACTTTCCTTTAAGGACGATAAAGCACACGCTGTTGTAATAGATCGTGTGGGCTTTGACCGTGCGTTGGCACACAGTGCTATAAAAAATGGAGCCGAATACATGTATCGCTCGTCTGCGAACTATGTGGAGCGAATAAACAATAATATGCGTATTCACCTTGAAGCAGATACCGACACAATAGATACGCATCTGCTTGTAATCGCTTCAGGTGCATCTTCAAATATGCTAAAAATAGCAAACTTTAAAAGTATGGAAGGTGAGGTAATTTATACTTTGCAGGTTGAAGCCAAAATAGATTTACCTGATCCAAATATTGTCTATGTATACATTAACAATAACGTTGCACATAACTGGTTTGCCTGGGCAATTCCTATAGGAAATGGAAGAGCACGCATCGGCCTGGGCACGGACAAAAAAGGGAACTTGCCTGCACTTTTTGATACACTCAGAGAAAAATGGGTACTTCTAAAAGACAAAAGAATTGTTTCGGAAAGTAAAGTAGCCTGGATCATTCCTATTGGATTTATGAACAAACCTTTTATGGATAACGTTGTTGTTGTAGGAGATGCTGCACGTGAAGTAAAACCGTTCTCCGGTGGTGGCCTTTATACAGGTATTTTATCTGCTCACTTTGCAGCAGATGCTCTTTTATCTGCACTCGACAAAGAAGATTATTCGGAAAAAATGCTTTCACGTTATACAAAATTGTGTGATACTCCCATACGTAGCAAAATCAAAAGAGGTCTCATATTAAGAAAAATTTATAAATCTATGAATGATATTGAAAAGGAAAAGTTTCTCTTGAGTCTTGATAATGAATATGCAAAAAGAATCATCTTAAATTTTGGTCATATTGATCACCCATTCTATGTAGGGTACAAACTATTGAGATACATCAAAAGTCCTTTGCTTAATTACTTAAAATCTGTTGTTATACCAGGTGAATTCAAATCTTAATCTGCTGAATGATACGAATGAGATCATCTTCCGAATAATAGTATATTTCTATTTTTCCGTTTTTTCTCGTACCACGTACTTTTACCTTTGTTCCAAAATGCTTTATCAAAAGTTCCTCCAACTGCGAAATTTCTTTCTCTTTTTTTACAATTTCCTCTGTCTCTCTTACAGAAAGTCTTTTCTGTACAATTTCTTCAAGCAATTTCTTCTCAGCACTTTCATCTTCAAAAGACAACAAACTCTTTGCATGCCCCATTGTAATTTTATTTTCTATAAGCGCTCTCTTTATTTTGTCGGGTAATTTTAAAAGTCTCAAATAATTTGTTACTTGAGATCTACTCATATTAAGAATCTCACCGATCTTTTTATCTGTAAGGTGAAATTCATTTTTCAGCCGTCTTACGGAAACAGCAATTTCTATTGGGTTGAGATTCTCTCTTTCTATGTTCTCTGTAAGTGCCATTTGAAATGCTTCTAAATCATTGAGGTTTCTTATAATTGCAGGGATATCTACAAGTCCTGCAATTCTTGCTGCCTCTACTCTTCTTTCTCCTGCTACAAGCTCAAAAAAACTATCTTTCCTTCTTACAACAATTGGTTGGATCAAACCTATTTCTTTAATAGAGCGCGCAAGATGAAGAGTTGCACTTTCATCAAACTTTTTTCTTGGCTGAAATGGAGAAGAAATAATCCTCTTAAGAGGTATCTTTACAGCTTTTTGCATTAAAGTATCTGTAAAAGTATCTTAGAATGTTTTATTACATTTTTATTGCCAATCAGTATAAGCTTGCTTCTTGCTCTTGTTAAGGCAATTTTCAGGCTTTCAGTAGATCTCAACTGAGAATTTTCTATATTCTTATCTGTAAATGAAACAAGTATAACATCTTTTTCCATCGATTCACTTGGCATACTTACATAAACATCAGGAATTTTCGCATCAATCAGCAATTTCTTCAGAAGCATTTCCTGCCTCTCAAATGCAGTAATAACTCCTATACCCTCTCTTTTTGCACCACCTTTGACGAATTGCCTTATTGCTTCCAATATAAATTGGGCCTCTTGGATGTTCCACTTGTTTTTCTTTCCTACTGATTTACCACGTACTTCGACAAACTCAACATATTTTTCAGGATTTACCACGCTTAAAAAAGCTTTATCTATTAAATCTTTATTTGTTATTTTTATTTCTCTATCAGGAATAGTTTTCAATTTTGCTGTAAGGGCCGGCTGTAAAAAATGCAGTATATGCATACCAAACCTGTGTTCTGTAAGAAGCTCTATTGTATCATTAGCAGAGATTTTTTCTCTGAGCTGTTCTATAAGAGGATATTCCAGTGCATTGGTAAAAATCGTAGCTTTCTTAGCTTTTGAGAAGAGAGAGAATGCTGCTTTTTCATCTATGTCTCTATTCAAGAAAAGAAAGAGATAATCAAAGCTGTACGGCTTCACTGTATAAGGATACGTTTCATTAGTTTTATAAATTGATAGTAATGGCATATTTTTAGTAATAGTATCCCCGAAAAATTGTCTGAATTCTTCTTTTCGTGAATCTGTTACGATAAGCACTTTTTTGTCGAGCTTTACTAAGTTTTCAATTGCTGTCTTCGCAACAAATTTCTTTCCCGTACCATATTCACCTTTTACAATACACAGATAATGCATATTGAGAATGAGGTTTACCGCTCTATTTTGTTCAGCATCGTTTTCAATATATCTTTTCTCTGCAAAAGGCTGTTCTAACGGTTTAACTTTATTTAGGTAAATGTTTTTTATTGCTGAATTCCCATATATAAAATCAAATAATCCGCTTTCTACAGGAATTTTTCCGCCTAAAGGAGTTACACTGCCCGGCGCTATAAGTTCTTCTCTGCTCTTCACTGTAATGTATTCAAATGTCTTTTCAGTAATTTCTCCTTTTACTCTTTTAGTTAAAGGGGGCTTTTCAGAGACAAGCACTGTTTCACCTATTTCAATTTCCGGTTCGTTGTGATGAACCTTTAAGGAATAAACAAAGTTACTATCTTCTCTTTTTGTTTCTTTACAATATACACTCAAAACACCTCTCAGGGGATGTATGCCTCTGCTCAATGTTTTGTAGAGAACCCTTTTTTCTTTTGCACGTTTTGCTAAAAATGACGAAAAGTATTTTTTAAACAAGCCAAATTCATCTTTCTCCTCACTTATTTTTTTACAGTATGGATATACAGTACAGCTTTCATTATTGCATTTTAACGCTTCTCGCTTAATATCTTTATCAATATATACTGAAACAAGATTATTTCTTGCATCCAACGCCTTTTGTTTTTCTTCTATTGAAACGGATTTCTTCTGCAATGTACCTTTTTCTTCTTCAATCAGTACGAATTCTCCCTGATCATACAATGTACTGAGAAGAATTCCCTTTGTCAAACCATCTCTAAATACCATAGGTAATTTGCCAAAGAATAGAGCATTTTCTATCATCAAGCCAAATTTACTTGATAGAATAAGTGGCTTGTATGTAAATTTTCTCCTTACGCTTAATGGAAAACGTAGAGCCATTTCTGCAATTTCTGAATTTTTGATCATACCTTTCACAGCATAGTAGAAATCTCTTTCTTTTCCATTGCCTTTATCAAACTTTCTTCCATTAAAATCCATTATAGGATAAAAAAACTTACAGTGTAGAGACGAATTTATTTCAATATCCGTTAACAATGTATTGGGAGCAACTGAAATAAAGCTTTCACTTTGAGGAAGAAATATAGTTTTGAATATGCGAGATTTCTTAACTACATTTGTAATTACAATAGGTATCCCTTTTTTAAGGTAGCTTTTTATTTTCTCTGTTTCTACAGTATATGTACCACTTTTCCCCTGGATACTCAATAAATAGAGCTGCCCTTTTTTGCTTATACTTTTTATATTACCTTTTATATCCATCGCACAATCCTCCCTAAAATGATTATAATTTCTTTTGGATGTTTTGCAAATATATAACAGTACATGTTGATAAATAAAAAGCTGGGGAAAATAAAAAATCCCCAGCTTAGCAAATGAATTTAATATAGTCTAAGATGTCTTAGTGTACTCTGCTTTTCCACTTTTTGTAACAAAATGACAGGCTACATAATGACCGTTGCCTACATCAATAAGAGGTGGTTCCTTTTCTGCGCAAATAGGTTTTGCATACATACAACGTGTTCTAAATGGACAGCCTGAAGGCGGGTTTATTGGAGAGGGTATGTCTCCTTGAAGAATAATTCTCTCCTTTTTTATATCCGGGTCAGGGATCGGTATCGCAGAAAGTAGAGCTTGCGTGTATGGATGGAGCGGATTATCGAACAATTCTTGCGTATCCGTTACTTCCATAAGTTTCCCAAGGTACATAACTCCGATTCTATCTGAAACATGTCTTACTACTGCTAAATTATGTGCAATGAATAGATATGTGAGGGCGAGCTTCTGTTGAAGATCCAGTAACAGGTTTAAGACCTGGGACTGAATTGATGCATCTAAAGCAGATACAGGCTCATCTGCAACAATAAATTTCGGGTGCAAAACAACTGCTCTTGCTATACCAATTCTCTGCCTCTGCCCTCCGGAAAATTCATGAGGGTATCTATGAAGATACTCTGGACGTAATCCTACAACCTTCATTGTATCGACAACTCTTTCTTCCTGCTCCTTTTTGTTCCCAATATGATGCACAGCCAAAGGCTCTCTAATAATTTCACCTACAGGTAAACGTGGATTCAATGAGCCGTACGGATCCTGAAAGATAATTTGCATATCTCGCCTCAGAGGTCTCATTTGAGAGGCAGAAAAACCTGTTACATCCTTTCCTTCTGCAATAATCTTTCCAGCAGTTGGTTCATATAATTTTAAAATAGTTTTTCCAGTGGTAGTTTTACCACTCCCACTCTCTCCTACAAGAGAGAATGTTTCTCCTTCAAAAATATGAAATGATATATCATCTACTGCTTTTACCCAGGCAATAGGTCTACTAAAAACTCCACCTCTAACAGGAAAGTATTTTTTTAGATTCTTAATCTCAATTATTGGCTTCTTCATCTTGTCTCCTTAGCAGCTTCTTCTACTTCTACTGGATGGAAACATCTTACCAAATGGCCTGGCTCAGTCTCTTTAAGCTCTGGCATTTCTCTTCTGCAGTTGTCTGTTGCAAATGGGCATCTTGGATTGAAATAGCACCCCTTAGGCATATGGTATGGGCTCGGTACCATACCCTCGATTGCAGGCAAATGTTGTTTTGTCTTTTTTATAAGTAAACTTGGTATGGATTTCAAAAGTCCATACGTATAGGGATGCCTTGGCTTTTTAAATATGTTTCGTACCGAGGAGTACTCCACAATTTTTCCCATATATGCCACAGCAACTGTATCTGCCATTTCCGCAATAAGTGCCAGGTCATGCGTGATGAAAAGAATTGCTGTACCAGTTTTTCTCTGCAAGTCCTTCATCAACTCCAGGACCTGAGCCTGAATTGTTACGTCAAGCGCGGTCGTTGCTTCGTCAGAGATAAGCAAATCAGGATTACAAGACATTGCCATAGCAATCATTGCTCTCTGTCTCATTCCACCGCTCATTTCATGCGGATATTCATCGAATCTTTTGGGTGGATCTGGGATGCCTACAAGATCCAACATTTCAATCGTCTTCTTTTTTGCTTCTTCCTCATTCACATCCTGGTGAAGGAGGATGGCTTCCGAAATTTGGTTACCAATTGTATATACAGGATTCAGTGCAGTCATCGGCTCCTGGAAAATCATTGCCATTTCCGAACCTCTGATTTTACGCATTTGTTCAGGAGTCTTTTTAAGCAAATCTTCACCTTTGAAGATTATTTGCCCACCTACAACTTTCCCAGGGGCATCTACCAACCTCATTACCGAAAGAGACGTTACGCTCTTACCGCATCCACTTTCACCTACAAGGCCCAGTACCTCACCTTTGTGGATTCTAAAACTTACACCGTCAACTGCTTTTACTACTCCATCTTCTGTATAAAAGTACGTTTTCAAGTCCTTTACATCTAATAACACATCTTTTTCCATCTCTTACCTACCTATACAATCTTGGGTCAAGCGCGTCACGTAAGCCATCTCCAAGGAAATTAAATGAAAGTGTAGTAATAAGAATAGCAATACCAGGCCACCACATAAGCCATGGTGCCGTAAGCATATATGATTGTGCACCGTTCAGCATATTACCCCAGCTTGGCGTTGGCTGTCTAATACCCAAGCCAAGAAATGAAAGAGAGGCTTCAAAAATAATGTTTCCACTTACTGCAAGGGTAGCAGCAACAATAACAGGTGCCATTGAGTTTGGAAGAAGATGTATTGTCATTATACGTAAAGGGCTTTCTCCTATAGCACGTGCTGCTTCTGTAAATTCCTGTTCTTTTAGGGAAAGCACTTCTCCCCTTACAAGCCTTGCAACACCCATCCAACTAAATATAGAAATAATAAATATAATGGTAAAGACGGACCCATGAATTACTGAAGCCAAGACGATCATTATAGGAAGGACAGGGATAGAAAGCATAAAATCAGTGAAACGCATAATAATTGTGTCAACAACTCCACCGTAATATCCAGCCGGCAACCCAAAAAGTAGCCCAACTACTGCACCTGCAATACTTGAAATAAGACCCACAGCAAGGGAAACCCTTCCACCATAGAGAAGCCTTGACCAGGCATCCCTTCCCATATTATCAAGACCTAATATGTGTCCAGGCCCTGGAGGAGCAAGCTCTACCCTTGGTGACCAAGGAACAGACTTTATATACGTGTAAGGATCATTTCCGAAGGACAATGGTTTTGCAAATACTACTATTATGATTAATCCCAAAAGGACGTAAAGTGCAACCATAGCAAGTTTATGCTTTTTTAATCGCTGAAGTACCTTCCTCCAATAACTGTAACTTTCTGCAGTTGTTGTACCACCTGCTACATATTCCATTTTTTCTTCTTTCTCCATATTATTCTCCTTAACTGTACCTTATTCTTGGATCTGCAATTGCATAGAATATATCTGCAAGAAAATTTCCCAGGACTGTCAAAATTGCAAAAATCATAATAAGCGCCATTGCCACAAATATATCCTGGTTAACTACTGCCTTATAGGTAAGCCTGCCTATACCATCTATGGAGAAAACATATTCTGTAAGCATTGCTCCACCAATTAAACCAGGTATAGACAAACCAATAAGGGTAATAATAGGTATAATAGCATTCCTAAATGCATGCTTATAAATAACAATCCGTTCTGGTACACCCTTTGCTCTTGCCGTCCTCACATAATCTTGATTCTTCACTTCAAGCATAGAAGACCTCATATAACGAAGCCATCCCCCTACCTGGAATATCGTTAGTACGATAATTGGTAAAGCAAGATGATAACCTGTATCCAGGAACCTTCTTATAGCAGGTGCCTTGTCAAACATAACGGGTAAGCCATTAATAGTGAGAAAAGCAGCATGCGCACCTGCTGCAGGGAACCAATGCACTCTAACGGCAAGCAGATACATCAGTACAATGCCAACCCAGAATGTTGGCGCAGACATTCCAAAGAAAGCAAAGAATGTTAATGTATAATCTGAAATCGAATATTGACGTAATGCCGAAAATACTCCTAAAGGAACAGATATAATAAAAGCTAATATCATTGAAGTAGCAGAAAATGAGAATGTTATACCTATTCTTTGTTTTATCAAGTCCAAAGCAGTTCTGCCGGGTGCCATAGTAGAGAGGCCCCAGCCCTGTTTAGGATAAATAAAATCTTTCAACCAATATATAAATCTTGTCCAAACTGAGCCATTCCAGTGGTATGCAATTTCTAAACGTTTAATGTCATCTGGATGTACGTGAGGATTGATAATAAGTGTTGCAAACGGATTGCCCATTTTAGACACAAGCCAAAAAGCTACAAATGCAATGGCAAAGAGTACAGGTATCAATTCTAATGAACGCCTAATCAAATAATTTCTCATCTATACAATTCCTCCTATCGCCCAGAAACGAAGGAAAGGCTTAAGCCTTTCCTTCGTCTTTCTAAGCCTACTCTATCTAACAACCTATTTCTTTTCCCAGTACCAGTATTCCGCATTCCAGGTGCTTGGTGTTGTAGCATTGAGTTTATAGTCATAACCTACAAGCCCTTTACGAACAACGGCTACTGAAACGTGCATATTTAAATAGAGTTCTGGAAGTTTATCATAAACAATTGCCTGAATCTTCTTAGATGTTTCAACTCTAACTTTCGGATCAATAGCATCATTACACTCATCGGTAAGTTTATCAAGCTGAGGATCAGAAATGTGTGTAAAGTTCTGACCATTCTCTCCATTTTCCTCTGTAGGAATTTGCTTGCTGTTATAAAGAGTCCAGCTGCAGATTTCTGCCGGGTCTGAACCCCAGGCAAATAAGGCACCCTGGAACGTACCAGCATACCAATCGTTAATAAGCTTTGACCAGCTTTTTGGCAGATAAGAGCCAGAAATACCAAGGTTATCTTTCCAGTATTTCAGCATAAACTCAATCTCTGACTCACGTACTGCGTATCCCGCAGGTCCTTCAAGATCTATAACGACTTTCTTTCCAGATGGGCTGATTAAATTACCATCTTTGTCCCACGTGTATCCAGCTTTCTTAAGAATATCTCTTGCTTTTGCAGGATCATATGGGTATTTGCCAATATTTGCTTTATTAAATGCCTTTGCCTCAGTAGGCATTGGCCCATAGCAAAGCTCTCTTTTACCCATAAAGATCTTGTTAGACATTTCCTTTCTGTCAAGTGCATACATCAAGGCTTTTCTCAAATTAATGTCCTTCAAGAACTGATCTTCAAGGTTCAGTGTTACATGCTCCCAATAGGTAGCAGGAATGTAGTAAATATTGAACGTCTTTGTTGCACCATTTTTCTCTGCAGCATATGCTCCAGGAACATCAAGACCAATTCCCGGCATTGTCATATCAATTTTACCTGCCATAAGCTGCATAAGCATCGTATTTGTATCTGGAGTGAAGTAGAAAATAAACTTATCAAGAAGGCCTCGGCCTGCCCAGTAATTTGGATTTCTCTTCAAAATGATATAGTTACCAGGAGACCAGGTTTGGACTTCATAAGGGCCACTATAAACTGGCTTCGTATTAAATTCACAAGAGTTAATGTCAGCAGGATTCTTGTCAAAAATCGGTTTTAAGATATGTGCAGGATAAACACCAGCACCTGTTGGGCCGTACTGTGCCCAGATGGTAGGCTTCTTCCAGTACACTACAAGTGTGTAGTTATCAGGTGTTTCAACCTTTGCAATCTTGTCCATTGGATCTTTAGAAATAGCATTTACCTTCGGGCTTATTGACATCTTCCAACTAAATACATAATCCTGTGCTGTTAGTGGCTGTCCATCCGCCCATTTAATACCTTTTCTGAGTTTCCATATTGTTTTCATCGTACCATCTTTATTAACAACCCAGGTACCATTTGCCGTGCTTGGAATGTATTTTGCCTGTACGGGATACAACAAACCTGTTGGAAGTGTAGCCGCTGCACCTCCTGCAACTGGACCTAACACCTCAAGCATTGTCATACTTGATTCAAGAAGAACAAAGAGAGTGGGTGGTTCTTCAGTCGTTGCAGTCGCAAGTGTCCCACCATCAACAGGCGGTTTAAGGATCATATAGATTGAATATGCACATGCTGCTCTTGTCGCAGGATCTCTTGGTCTAATGTTTCTCTGGTCATCCCACTTTAGAAGCTGGTAATGTGGTCTTAGTGCAAGGGTCATTGCCCCTCTTGCCCAGGAATCTACTTTTGCTTCATCATTTGAAAATGTTGCAAAGATAAGGTTAGGATCGTGTGCTGCACTTTCTTTACCAAGTACCCTGATCTCTAATACAGCCAATTGTTCCCTTGTAATCGGATCTGCAGGGCCAAACTTGCCACCAGGATACCCTTTGATGTATCCTGCTTTTGCTGCTGCTTCTACATAGCCATAGGACCAGCGTGATTTTGATACATCCGTAAATGTCGGAGTTGAGGGAGAATAAAGCTTAAGCCCTTTTGCAACTACAATCATCTTAGCAAACTGCTCACGTGTTACCTTTGCCTCCGGTTTAAATGTAC
>CAYONU010000034.1:0-11219 GCA_964405445.1 uncultured Caldisericales bacterium
TTAAAAAAATACACCTTCATTAATACCGAAGATAGTGTACTTAGCTATGTATAGCACTACGTATTGAGGACAGCACTTAGAAGCGACATATATTGTAAATACTGACAAGAAAGTGAACTGTCGCCGGAATATGCGTTTTAAGATTTAAGAAAAGGGACAAAAATACCGAGTAGGAAGTAGTTCTATACGTTATAGAGAGTAGTTTTTAGTCTATTCCTAAATATTTTACCTCGAGCCTAAATTTTAAAAGAGGGCAAAAGCCCTCTTTTAAAGCAGCTTCTCATACGGCAGATTTCACTTTATAGAAATAACTATATCATCTTTTATGATGATTTCTCCATCGGCAACCTTTTCCCAGAGGTTATCTCCTTCTTTTACATCCACATTACCTTCGATCATTGTATAGGGAAAAAGAGAGTCAATCTCAAGTTTGTCCGCTTCTTTGATTTTTTCTCTCAGTTCAGAGGCAAGTGCTTCTTGAAGCATCCTCTCCTGCTCAATTTGCGCTTTCAAAGATTCGACATAACCGGCATTCTTCATTCCCGCACTTTCAATAACAAGTTTTGCAAGGGAAGATTTTAACCCTTTTGCCTTACCTTCTGCTTCTTTTAATTGCTTTTCTAGTTCCTTTCTATACTTCTCTTTAAATTGCTCAGTTACAATAACCTTTACTAAAACATTTTGTTTAAGATGGAGCGTGTTCATCGGGCACTTCCTTACCTATATTGATTCTTTAGGTTTTGAATTAATTTGGACAGTTGCGTTCTTCCCAATTTTACTTGCAGCTGCTTTTACAATCACTCTCAATGCATTTGCAGTCCTGCCTTGTTTTCCAATAACTTTACCGATATCCTGGTCTGCCACCTTAATCTCATAAATAACTGCTTGCTCTCCTGCAATCTCTTTAATAGAGACTTGCTCTGGTACGTCAACTAACGCCTTAACAATTGTTTCAACCAATTCTTTCATCACTTATTACCTCCCTTTTTGAGTTCAACAAACTCTTTCCACACATTACCTCTCTTTAGAATCTTTTTTACGGAATCTGTAGGCTGTGCACCTTTTTTGAGCCAATCCAGAATACGATCTTTTTTTAGCTGGAGCTCTTCCTGTTCTGGAAGTGGATTCCAGAATCCAACAACTTCAATAAACTTACTGTCCGTTGCATTATGTGCATCTGTCACAATTAATCGGTAGGATGCCCGATGAACTGCTCCCACTCTTGCTAATTTAATCTTTACCAATTAAAACCTCCTTGTTATACAATTTTTATGTATGCTATTTTACCTCAATTTAACAATCTGGTCAATACTATTTAATTTTTTTGTACCTTGTATAAATTTTTTGAATATCTTATAGTTCTTCAACAACATATTTATGTCGTGTTTTGTTACGCCCGATCCTTTCGCAATCCTTTTTTTTCTTGAACCATCTATAATGTTTGGGTTTGCTCTTTCCTCTTTTGTCATCCCATTAATGATTGCCTCAACCTTTTTGAGTACGTTACCTTTACTCATTGCTTCAAAGTTTATTCCTGACATTATGGGCATTGAGGAAAGTATCGTCGAAAAGCCACCCATTTCTTTGATTGCTTCAATCTGCTTTTTATAATCATTCATATCAAATGTATTATTTTTTATCTTTTCAATGAGATTTTTGCTTTCCTCACGCGAGATTGCTTTCTCTGCTTTTTCTGCAAGCGTTGCGAGATCTCCTCTTCCCACAATTCTTGACACGATTCTTTCCGGATAAAAAATTTCGAGGTCGCTAACTTTTTCACCTGTTCCTACGAACTTTACAGGTTTTCCCGTAACATACCGAAATGACAGGATGCTCCCTCCTCTTGCACTACTATCATATTTTGTAAATATACCACCAGTCAAATCTATGTATTTTTCAAATCCTTCTGCAATCTTCAGTGCACCCTGCCCTATTGTACTATCCACGACAAGTAAAACTTCGTTCATGGGAAAGGTATCCGATACTCTCTTTAGCTCCACCATTGTTTCCGTATCAATCTCTTTTCTTCCGGCAGTATCTATTATACCTATATTCATCTGCTTTTCATCCATATAAGAAAGTGCTTTTTTTAAAGCAGGAATGGGCATATTGGTTTTTCCCTCAAATACCTCTAACTGGTTTGTCTTTGATAGAGTGATGAGTTGTTCCCTCGCAGCAGGTCTTTTAAAATCAAATGGTATAAGAAGAGGAAATTCCCCTTTTTCTTTGAAAAATTTAGCAAGTTTTGCAGCGGTTGTCGTTTTTCCATTTCCTTGTAATCCTACAAGCATAATAAGATTTCTTCTGTTATGATCAATATTAATAGGAGAGGCCTCTCCTAAAATATCCTTAAGTTCTCTGTAAAGAATCGTAATAATTTGCTCAGCAGGAGTTAGGCTCTCTACAACGTTCTGCTTCTTTGCTTCTTGAGAAACTCTGCTAATAACTTCTTTTACGATCTTGTAGTTTACATCTGCTCCAAGTAGAGTAACTCTTATCTCTCTTAAACCATCTTCTATATCTGATTCGGACAATTTCCCTTTACTGCGCAGCTTTCTGAAAGCATACTGGAGGTTTTTCTTTAAACTTTCAAAAATAAGCAATCACTTCCTTTTATATGTTTTTCTGTATCGCTTCGAGTAATTTCAATGCTTTTTCAACCGTTTTTTCCGTAGGTGCCTTTTTTATCATTCTTTTAAGTGTTCTCTGCAGTTTATTTATATATGCAAGAGTTTTTTTATTATTGTCCACTCTGTGCATTTTCTTTTCGCAGTTCTCCATACGGGCTAAGGCCCTCCGCATATGGTCATGTATTGCCTGCCGGGAAACATTCAGCATCCTCGCTATGCGTGCACCTGTCATTTCTTCCTGTACAAATAAAGAGAGAATTTTATTTTCTTTATCTGTAAGAAGCCCTTTATATACAGTCATAAGCTCCTCTACACGTATTTTCTTGAGTTTTTTCTTCTCTCTTGCTGTTAAAGGATTTTGTTCCATTTTTACCTCCTTACACTTTGTTAAATGATATAGGAAAATACGAATTTGTCAACTAGAAAGTATTTCAATAAATCTTTCCACATTAAATGCCTCTATATCTTCTATGTCTTCACCTGTGCAGATATATTTTACAGGTATATGATGCTTTTGTACGATCGGTATTACTATGCCACCGGAAGAGCTGCCATCAACTTTTGTAAGTACAATACCAGAGATATCTATTATTTTAGAAAACGTTTCAATTTGTGCAATACCATTCTGTCCTGTATATGCATCCAATACAAGCAATGTCTCGTCCGGATTTCTCCCTATTTTCTTTATGATAATGCGCTGTATCTTTTCTAATTCTTTCAAAAGATTTTTCTTTGTTTCAACGCGCCCTGCACTATCGATAAGAAGCACATCTATCTTTTTGCTCATTGCACTGTCCAGCCCATCAAAAACAACTGCTGCTGGATCACTTCCTTCTTTCTGCTGCACAACGGGCACTCTAAGTTTATCTGCCCATACTTTGAGCTGTTTTGATGCAGCTGCCCTGAATGTGTCACCCGCAACGAGCATAACTTTTTTGCCCTTGTTTTTCAGTGAGTTTGCCAGTTTTGCTATGCTTGTTGTTTTCCCCGCACCATTAGTACCAACGAAAAGAAATACGCTAGGCAGGCGATTACTCAAATGCAACTCCGAGTTTACGCCACTTAAGATATTCCTTATATCTTCTTTTAGCTTTTCTTCTATGTTCTCATCTGTAATTTTTTCTTTTTTGATTCTTTCAGCAAAGCTCTCTGTAAACTCTACACCAAAATTATTCTCTAGCATAAATTCCTCAACATTTTCTATAGAGCTTCTATCATTTTTAGCGAATATTTTTTTTATTGTCTTTAATAACTTCACTCAGGAGAGCCTCCTTCGCTGCATTTTCCTCTGCTTCTTTTTTTGAACTGCCTTTTCCCTTTCCCAATCTTTTGTCATTCAAATGTACCTCTACAAAAAACATTTTGTTTCTCGAACTGCCTGTTTCCTTTACAATTATATATTCGGGCACCATACGGAATTTCTTCTGTGTAATCTCCTGCAGTTGTGTTTTGTAGTCTGTTGTCTCTATTTTCCCTACTTCTTTTAACTCATTGCCGAACACTTTTAAAACAAATCTCTCTGCTTTTTTAAACCCGAATGCAATAAACGTTGCTGCAATAATAGATTCAAATGCATCTGCAAGTAATGCTTTTTTGAACCTGCCTCCACTCTTCGCTTCGCCTTTACCAAACAACAGGATATCACCGATATTTAATGTATAAGCTTTCTCGGATAAACCTCTCTCGCTCACAATGTATGCACGTTTTTTACTGAGTTCGCCTTCGGGAAGGTATGGATAGTGCTTAAAGAGATAATACGTAATTGAAAGTGACAGTACTGCATCGCCTAAGAATTCAAGTCTTTCGTTTGAGGGATAATCGGGATATTCGCCGGAGAAAGAGGAATGTGTAATAGCTGTAACAAAAACCTTTTTTTTCTCCTGAGGAATCTTTATTCCTATGAGCTTTTCGAGCAGTTTTACTTTTGCATTAATTGTTTCTTGCAATGTTTTCATTATTCAATTGATGAATTGTTTTCTCAAGGATTTTTCCCTGCTCCATCCTGTAGCACATCTTTAAAGCATTTTTTATTGCAGTATGCCTCGAACGTCCGTGAGAAATGATAGAGATGCCGTTTATCCCAAGTAGAGGAGAGCCTCCGAATGTTTCATAGTTAAATCGAGTAAATAGATCTTTCAAGGTGTTTCTCATAAGAAAGGCTCCTGTTGTAGCTATTTTACTTTTCTTGATTTCACTCTTTAATGCAGAAACAATGTATTCGGCTGCACCTTCTATTGATTTCAGTGCAACATTTCCGCTGAACCCATCCGCAACAATTACATCTGCTGTACCTGTAAGTATCTCGTTTCCCTCTATATTTCCTTTGAATTCTTTAAATGTATTTTTCAGTGCTTCATAGGCCTGCTGAGTAAGCTTTGAACCTTTTTCTGCCTCTGCTCCTATATTGAGAAGCGCTATTGTAACATCTCTTCCCAAAATATTCTCAAGATATATTTTACCCATCAGTGCAAATTGGACGAGCTCTTTTGCACTGCAGTCTGCATTCGCACCACCATCAATGAGTATTCCCATTGAATGCGGTAGGGGTACAGGCACCGCAATAGCAGGTCTCAAAATGCCTTTTATTCTTTTTAACTCAAACAATGATATTGCCATCTGCGCCCCTGTATTGCCAGCACTAACGATACCTACTGCATCGCCATTTTTTACAAGCTCCACTGCTTTGTAGAGTGAAGAATTCTTCTTTTTAAGCAGGGCGTCCTTTGGGTGATCGTGCATTGTAATAATCTGATCAGTAGGATATATAGAAACCCTGTCACGAAAACTCATAGAATATTTTGACAATTCTTCCCTCAGAACGTTCTCTTTGCCTGTCACAATGATGTATAGGTCATTTAACTCTTGTACAGCTTCTATTGCTCCTTTTACAGTCTCTCGGGGGGCATAATCTCCCCCCATTCCGTCCAATGCAATACGCATATTATGCTGCTGGCGTTGCGGGTTTCTTCTCTTTCTTCTTCATCGCTATAACGGGCCTTCCGTTATAATAACCACAATACGGACAGATATGATGAGGAAGAATGAGATGGTGACAGTGAGGACATTCAATAAGATTTGGTGAGTCAATTTTTTCTTTCCACTGCCTCATTCTTTTTTTACTTTTTGTCGTCTTTTTCTTTGGATTCGCCATTATTATCAACTCCTTCCTTATTTTTTAACTACAATGTTAAATAATTTGTTTTTCACGTATATTGTCTTTAAAATTGTACTTTTAGATACAGCTTCACCAATTTTCTTTCTTGTAAATACCAATTCCTTTACTGTATCTTCGTTTACACCTTTTTCCACTTCAATCCTGTCTTTTACTTTACCATTTATCTCTATTACAACATTTGCTTTTTCCTCTTTATAGATGCCTTTTGCTTCCGGCCATTTCTCAAGATGTACGCTTCTATTGTACCCCATTCTGTTCCATAGTTCGTCTGCAATATGCGGTGTAATTACTGCAATCATTTTTACGAATGTCTCTATTGCTTCTTTAAATGCATTTGTCCTAAGTATATCAAGATTTTCTTTTGACAGTTTATTTAAAAAGTTCAGCCATTCCATAAAGCTGCTCACTGCTGTGTTGAATTTAAAATGTTCTATCTGCTTCGTAATCCTCTGTATCATCTTATCCGTTGTAATGCTAATTTCTTTTTCTTTATCAGTAGAAACAATGCCTTTTTTCTCTTCCTCTATTGCATTATTAAATAGTGCCCAAAATCTTTTTATGAACCTATGCGTACCATTTATCGCTTCAGTACTCCATATTGCATCTTGATCGAAAGGGCCCATAAATAAAATGTATGCTCGCAGTGTATCAGTACCATATTTTTTTATGATATCATCAGGATTAACTGTATTACCTCTGGATTTACTCATCTTCTGGTGATCTGCTCCCAGGATCATTCCCTGGTTTAACAGTTTTTTGAATGGCTCTTTAAAACCAATCAAGCCTGCATCGTACATTACTTTTGTGTAAAAACGTGCATAGAGAAGATGCATAACTGCATGCTCTGCTCCACCAATGTACAGATCCACGGGCAACCAGTAATCTACCTTTTTTCTATCGAATGGCACTTTATCGTTGTGCGGATCAGCATACCTTAGAAAATACCACGAAGAGCAGGCAAAACCATCCTGTGTATCCGTTTCTCTCTTTGCTTTGCTTCCGTCAATAGGACAGAGAGTACTGATAAAATCCGGATCATTAGCAAGTGGAGATTCTCCTGTATCGCGCG
This sequence comes from uncultured Caldisericales bacterium, assembly GCA_964405445.1. Classification (GTDB taxonomy): domain Bacteria; phylum Caldisericota; class Caldisericia; order Caldisericales; family Caldisericaceae; genus CAJXKN01. Next base: position 6,875 of record CAYONU010000034.1, read on the forward strand.
GAGTAAAATCTACTTCATCCGGAAGCAATACAGGTAAGTCTTTTTCTGGCACTGGCACCGGACCGTATTTTTCACAGTGAATAATAGGAATTGGTGCTCCCCAGTATCGCTGTCGTGATATTAGCCAATCTCTCATATGGTACCTAACAACAGCTTTACCTATATGATTTTCCTTAATATAAGCAGTGATTTTTTCTCTTGCTTCTTCACTTTTTAATCCGTTAAACATATTTGAATTTATCAAGATACCATCCGCTGTATATGCTTCTTCTATTTTATGTTCTTCCCCGTCAGGGCTTACCACCTGTCTTATAGGAATATTGTATTTTTTAGCAAACATAAAGTCTCTTTCATCATGTGCAGGTACACCCATTACTGCGCCCGTACCATATGCCGCAACGACATAATCACCAACAAAAATGGGAACTTTTTCATTATTTATAGGATTAACTGCATAAGAACCTGTGAATACACCTGTTTTCTCTTTTTCTGTGGAGAGTCTATCAATCTCTCTCTTTTTCTCTGCCTGTTCGATGTATTCCTCCACTTTTTCTTTGTTTTCTGTTGCAGCAAGTACTTTTGATAAAGGATGCTCAGGTGCAACAACGAGGAACGTAACACCAAAAATTGTATCTACACGCGTAGTAAAAACAGGAATATCATGCACACTACCGTCAGGTGCTATTCCTTTGAAATTTATTTCTGCCCCTATGCTTCTGCCAATCCAATTTTTCTGCATCAATTTAATGCGTTCGGGCCAATCGATTGTATTAAGATCTTTTTCTAATTGATCTGCATATGCTGTTATTTTAAAGAACCATTCCCTCAGAGTTTTCTTTACGACAGGCGTACCGCAACGCCAGCATTTACCATCAATGATCTGTTCATTTGCAAGCACAGTCTTACAGTGCGGGCACCACCATTGTGCACTATAATTTTCATATGCAAGTTTGCGTTTGTACAGAAGAAGGAAGAACCATTCTGTCCATTTATAGTATTCAGGAACAGATGTATTAATTTCCCGCGTCCAATCATATGAAATGCCAAGGCTCTTCAACTGCTTTCTAAATGTAGCTATATTTCTTTCGGTAACAATTCTCGGGGAAATACCTTTCTCTATTGCATAATTTTCAGCAGGTAGCCCAAATGCATCGTATCCGATAGGGTGCAGTACATTAAAACCTTTCATCCTCTTGTACCGTGCTATTACATCAGCTGGAATGAAATTTCTGCAGTGGCCTACATGTAAACCGGCACCTGATGGATACGGGAACATTACTAATATATAATACTTAGGCTTGGAGGAAAAATCCTCTGCCTGATAAAAATTATGTTCTTCCCAATACTTCTGCCATTTTTTTTGAATTCCTAAAAAATCATATTCTTTTTCCATACATTCCTTTTATAAATAAAAAATTTGGTGGAGCTAAGGGGATTTGAACCCCTGACCTCCTCCACGCCAAGGAGGCACTCTCCCAACTGAGCTATAGCCCCATCGTCAATATAATATACAGATTTATGCATTATTGTCAAGACTTTAGATTGTGATACTGCTAAAAACTCATCTTTTTGTCTGGACAACGCATAGATGCAACTTCAGTTAGAAGCGCCTCTCTATTTTTAAAACTCTTTTTTTCTCAGGATATAATAAGAATATGTGATACAAGCAACAATGATGACAATCCCCCAGATAATGGGAGGCATATAAACTTTACATAACTTAAAAGCTTTTACGCTTATGTATAGATTTGTAATACTTATCCAACCCATTCCTCTAATATATGATACGGGAATTGTACCAATAACAACGGCAAATGCTGTAAGTGCTGCTCTGACTCGATCATTGATGAGCGTGGAAAAAAGGATAGAGATTGCGGCTGTGGCAAGTGTACCAATTACAGCATACAGCAGGCCTATGTTAAGAAGGTGCATATTAACACTTAAAGGAATTTTCTTTGCAAGGATAGGTAAAAAATATGTGGGCATAGCAACACTTATTACAAGAAGTGTAAATATTACAATAACTTTTGATAGCAAAATCGAATTTCTTGTAACAGGTCTAGAAAACAGGTAAACACTACTTTTCCTTTCCGTTTCTCCTGCAATAGCACCAATAGGCATAATAATAGCAAAGAATAGAGCAAGCTCCCACAAGTTTTTACCGAACCACTGCGAATAGATAAAAAAGTTTATATTTTTAAGCTTTGGAAGCATTGCTATTGACCGGCTTACCAAGCCTTTAGGCACAGCAGGATTATTAAGCAGTTCATTGGGGAGCTGCGATAGCATATTATAACCATAAGGGATAAGAGACAGTGCTGTGCCAGATAGCACGGCAAACATCACGATAAACTTTATAAAATTCTCTTTGAGTTCTTTTTTAATGAGCGGCCACATTTTTCTCCTCCATAAAATGCATAAAGATATCTTCAAAAGAAATTGGAGTTTTGCGTATGATTTTTCCACCCATACTTTCTATCTTGTTTTTGACTGTTTCAAAGTTCTCAAATAGTTTTAGGTCAACTGTATATTTGTCAACTCTACTTACATCGGTTACACCTATATCTTTAAGCTTTTTATCAGCAATTTCTGATGGAAAGCGCACTGTAATGAGGTTTGCATTTTCCTTTATTCTGTCAAGCTCGCCCTGAATAATAACTTTTCCTTTTTTGATCATCGCAACGGTATCGCATACTTTTTCAATCTCACTCAAGATGTGTGAAGAAAAGAAAAGTGTGACATTTCCTTCTGCAACTTCTCTTATTAAGAAATCCAAAAGTTTTTTTCTCACTACCGGATCAAGCCCATCCGTCGGCTCATCCAATATGAGAAGTTCCGGCTCTGTTGAAAGCGCCACGTAAAGAGAGAGCGCTTTTTTCATCCCCTTAGAATAAGTAGATATCTTTTTCTTTAACGGAAGGTGAAACACATCCTGTAATTTACCAATCTTATAGAGATGAGTTTTATTGAAAAGTGCTGCATTAAAACGCAGGAGCTCCTCGCCACTCATATATCCGTAAAGGGAAAATTCTTCGGGGACAAATCCAATTCTTTCTCGTTCTTTCACACCTTCTCCCATAATTTCCTTGCCAAAGAGTTTTACGCTACCCTTACCTTTCTTTACAAGGCCAAGCAATATTTTTATTGTGGTCGTTTTGCCAGCTCCGTTTGGTCCTAAGAATCCGAAGATACTGCCCTCAGGCACAGTAAGGGTAAGTCCGTTTAGTGCCTGCACTGTGCCAAAGGATTTGTGAATATCATTCAACTCTATAATATTCACTTTTCGTCTTCGAGCTTCACTGCCGTTCCGTAAGCAAGCAGTTCTGCTGCTCCCTGCATCACGGAGGATGTACCAAAACGCACGCAAATTACAGCATCCGCCCCGAGTGTTTCAGCATTTTTTGTCATACGTTCCATTGCTTCATCCCTTGAATCCTTTAAAAGTTCTGCGTATTCATTGATTTCTCCTCCTGCAAGATTCTTCAAGCCTGCCATAATGTCTCTGCCGATATTCTTTGCTTTTACAGAGTTACCTGTTGCAATACCCAAGATTTCTTTTACTTTCTTCCCTGGTACGTAATCCGTCGTTGTTACAATCATCTTATGCCTCCTTTTTTATTAATTTTATTAATAATTTCCTCTTTTGAATAACCTGCATTAAACGCTTCTATTAAAAGCATATCAATAAGAGCGTCAATTTTATCTTCTCCGGGAACATTTTTCTTTCCCCTTATGAATGTTCCTCTACCCACAAATGTTTCAGTAACTCCTTCTCTTTCCAGCTCCCTGTATGCTTTCGCAACAGTGTTCGGGTTTACGGAAAGCTCAATGGACATCTCCCTTACAGGAGGAAGTCTATCCCCTTTCTTTAAAGTACCTGTTGCTATTCCCATCTTTACCTGCCTTATAATTTGCCTGTATATCGGTACGCCGTCATACGGGTTTATATAAAATTTCATCATTGTACTAATACAATAATACAATCTTGAAATTTGTCAAGAGGCCGCATAAGCTATGAACCTAACACATTTGGGACAACGAACGGTACTTAATCATATAATAGGGGATAAATTGTTTATAACTTTATGGATTCTTATGCAGTATTATAGAATAGTACATAAAATTGTTATTCTTTATCCCCATGCTCCCCAACCCGGAACTAATTTGTGAGTGATCTGTAAATTTTGCCATGTAATGCAATATGTATGTTATTAGGGCTTAGTTGCTTTATTCCATATGCCGCCAGCCATTACAAATATTCCGTTATTTGCACTGAAGAAAATTGTACCTTGAGGTTTCGTTTCAGTGTATCTGAACCCATACAGCGGAAAAGAAAAATCTGAAT
>CAYONU010000035.1:0-11129 GCA_964405445.1 uncultured Caldisericales bacterium
GCCTCCGCCAATGATAGCAGCTGCAGAAGCAGTATGGTGAGGTGCTCTGAAAGTTCTCTCAGTAATGATTCCATTGCGCAAAAGTCCTGCAACACTGTATATTTGAGTAATTTCCATTGCCTCTTCAGGTGTTAACGGCGGAAGTATTGTAGGAAGTCTTCTTGCAAGCATTGTTTTCCCACATCCAGGAGAACCCATCATAACAACGTTATGCCCCCCTGCTGCTGCAATTTCCATTGCTCTCTTTGCCTGATATTGCCCTTTTATATCTGCAAAATCTACATTATACTTGTTCTTTCTATTAAGCTCTTTTTCAATGCTAATGTGCTCTGGAATAATTTCTCTATCCCCATTGAGAAATTCTACTACTTCTTTCAAATGCTTTACGGGATAAGCATCTATGTTATCAACAATTGCTACCTCCTTTTGGTTATCCTTAGGAATAATGAAATAGCTATATTCTTTTTTAGAGAGGCCAATTGCCATAGGTAATGCACCGGAAATCCTGCGAACATCCCCATTCAATGAGAGCTCACCTGCAAAATGAAACTTCTTTACACTATTAGCAGAGTGTACTGTTCCCGTTGCAACAAGAATACCAACTGCAATGGGTAGGTCGTATATTGCACCTTCTTTTTTTACTTCTGCCGGTGCAAGGTTCACTGTAATGCGGCGCATAGGAAATTCGAAGCCTGCATTTTTAAGCGCAGAACGCACCCTTTCTCTTGATTCTTTTACAGCTTCATCAGGTAAACCAACAATGGTAAAAGTCGGGAGACCTGGAGATATATCTACTTCTACAATAACGTCTATTTCTTCAAGACCTTTTAATGAAACACTCTTTAATTTAGAAAGCATATTTATCAAAGTAAAATAAAGTATACAATAGTTGTTCTCTCGTTCTATCCATATCTATCTCCTTTGCAATAATAATTTTATTCTACACTAAATTACTATTTTACAAAATTTTTTCAAGTAGTATAATACATATATGGAAATTCAGGGGATAGGTATAGACATTGTAAATATAGGGAGAGTAAGAAAAATGATTGAGCAGTACGGGAATCGTTTTTTGAAACGGGTATTCACGGAAAGAGAGATTAACTATGCAATGAAAAATCAAAATAGTGCAGAGCATTTTGCAGGGCGATTTGCAGCAAAGGAAGCGGTGATAAAAGCAAGTAGAAAAGTTTTGCCGATGATAGAGATAGAAATTTTAAACGAGAAAAATGGGGAGCCGTTTGTAGAAAAAAGAAGAAATATTCTTATTTCTATCTCGCATGAGAAGAAATATGCTGTAGCAGTAGCTATTGTGAGGAGTGAACAATGAAAATTGCGTCAGTCGAAGAGATAAGGGATCTTGACAGGAGAGCAGAAGAAGAATTTAGCATTCCGTCTGAGATATTGATGGAAAATGCAGGTAACGCAGTTTTTTACGCAATTGAAAGAGAAATAGGTGTAAGAGGTAAGACTTTCACAGTATTTGCCGGCACAGGGAATAATGGTGGTGATGGATTCGTTGTAGCACGAAAACTTGCGTCTACAGGAGCAAAAGTTTGTTTATTACTTATAGGAGACAAGAATAAGCTTAAAGGCATTGCAAAGAAAAATTATGAGCGTTTGAATAGTTTTTCCATTGAAAGATATAACATAAAATTTTTTGATAGAATCACGGAGATGAATATTTATAAATCTGATGCAATTGTTGATGCTATTTTTGGTATAGGTATATCACGGGAAATTACAGGTATATATAAAGAAATTATTCAAGGCATCAATATGAGTGGGAAGAAGGTCATAAGTGTAGATATACCATCTGGTGTTAATGGTGATACCGGTGAAATAATGGGTATTGCAGTGAAAGCTAATTACACCGTTGCTTTTGGATTGCCAAAAAGAGGTGAATTTTTGTATCCGGGTGCGGAATACACAGGGAAATTGTATGTATCACATATATCGTATCCTCCTGCTCTGTATGAAAGCAAGAGAAACAGAGTACAGTTGAATGCACCAATAAAAATTGAGGAAAGAAAAAAAGATACGTACAAGGATAATTATGGTAAGGCTCTTTTTATCTCCGGTGAGAAAAATTACCTGGGCTCCCCAATGTTTTGTTCGTCTGCGTTTCTTAAAGCAGGTGGAGGATTATCCTATCTTGCGACTCCTGAAAGTATAGCGCCACTTATAGCAGTAAAAGCAAGCGAAGTGGTTGTTGTGCCTCTTAAAGAAACAAAAGAGAAAACCATATCCTTAAAAAACCTTGATGAGCTCCTTCAATTTGCACAAAAAATGGATATTGTAAGTATTGGATCAAGCATCACTTTGAATGAAGAAACGGAACAATTTACAAAAGAGTTTATAAAAAGAGTAGATAAGCCACTTCTCATAGACGGAGATGCAATAACGGCGATTGCTAAAGACAAAGAAATACTCAAGGAAAGAAAAGCGGAAACAATCATTACTTCACACGTTAGAGAACTTGCACGGCTCCTTGTAAAGGAAACGGAAGAAATAAAAACAAATAGAATAGAGGCCCTTATAAATGCGGTAAAAGAATTAAATGCTACGATTGTTTTAAAAGGTGCATTTACATTGATAGGTACGAAAAGTGGAGAAGTGTTTATCAACACTTCTGGTAATCCCGGGATGGCTACTGCAGGATCTGGTGATGTATTAACAGGGGCAATTGCAGCAATGTATGGAATAGGTAATTCTATTGAAGGTGCTGCAAGAATGGGCGTATTCATTCATGGTCTTTCGGGAGACTTAAATTCAAAAGAAAAGGGAGCGGAGGGCATTACAGCAACAGATATATTGGAAGGATTACCCGAAGCAATAAAATATTATAAAGAAAACTTCAACGTGATAAAAGAAACAAACTATGGAAGAACATACATTATCTGAGAGAATAAGTATTTATGAAAGAATTATAAAGGACAAACCTCTGTCTGTTCTGCCGAATGTTTTGCATTTTACATATCTATCCCTTGCTAAAAAATACGAAGAAATATTGGATTATGCTATGCAGTTCTCAATGAATGCAAGCAAGACAAACATACTAATAGAAGATTTTTGTCTTTTAGGCTATATAGGAGCAGGAGATATAAAAAACAGTAAAACTCAGGTACATTACAACTTTTCCATAGACCCTGAAGACGCTTACGCGCACTTATTGAATAGCATTGTTCAAAAAACAGAAGGGAAGAACTTTTTAGACGAAATTAAAAAAGCTTACCTGTTTTTGGTGCCTGAAGAGAGGAAAATTTTTATAGAAAAAGTAAAAACAAACGATACTATATACGGTGTAATAAAAAACATAGATACAGGTAATTTGACAGTGCAGAAGATCCAGGAGAAAATAAATGGTAGTAATGCCGAAAATTTTGTATTTAAGCTCTCTGCATCTAAGTTATCTTCTGCAGCATCATTACTTAAAGCAGGCAAAAAAGATGAAGCAGAAGTTGAGGTAAGAAAAGTACTGAACCTTCATCCTTATTATGCAAGAGCATTATATTTTGCAAGCGAAATTACAGATGACCCTCACAAAAAGGCTGACTACTTAAGAAAAATTTTTGAGGTGAACCTATTATCCGTTTACTTAAAAGGAAAAGAATCTGCATTTGTCCGGGAAGGTGAGAAGACAATGTTTAATGAATTGAGAGAATTATTTGAAAGTAATAATCCGTTCATTGCATTTTTTCAAGGAATGATGTTCCCTAAAGAAAGAAGTAAAATTCCTATAAATACAGATAAAATACATAATGAAGAAGTAAAGCCTTTAATGAAAAGCAATCAAAGGGATGGCTTCAATGAATTGAAGAATAGAAAATATATTGAGGCGCTGACAGAATTTATAAGGATGCTAAAAGAGGAGGGAAAACAATGAGAATTCAATGGCTTGGACACGCAAGTTTCTTAATAGAGACAGACGGAGTAAAAATCCTTACTGACCCATTTGACAAGTCGGTGGGATACAAAGTAGATTTTCCTGCAGTAGATCTTGTGCTTGTTTCTCACGAGCATTTTGACCATAACGCAGTAAATAACGTCCCTTCATATAGAGAAGTATTAAGAGGAAATATAGAAAAAGGATTTAAAGGAATAAAAATAAAAGGTATTTCAGGATACCACGACAATAAAAGAGGGTTACTGCGTGGAAAAGTTACAATGTTTAAAATCCAATCAGAAGGCATTTCTCTTATTCACCTAAGCGATCTTGGCACGCTACTTACGGAAGATCAACTAAAAGAGATAGGCAGGATAGACATAGCAATGGTTCCTGTTGGAGGAAAATACACGATAGGACCAAAAGATGCATGGAGAGTAATTACACAATTATCACCTAAAATAGTAATACCAATGCACTATAAGACACCTGTATTAAAATTTGATCTCTTGCCTCTGGATGATTTTGTACAGGGCAAGTCTTATGAAGAAAAGGATGTTTTAGAGGTTACTCCTACTTCTGTTCCTCAGTCTCTTCAGGTTGTTGTGCTTCGTTACCCGGGATAGGAAGATTCTTCTTTAAGAAACGCTCTGCAGTGAGTGCAAAAATAACCATTCCTATTGCTGTCCACTGGTTTGGTGTAAGGTAAAGGAAGCGAGTAGGAATATAACGAACGAATTCCACAACAAAAAGCAGAGGTGAGAATATATAACAGAAGTCAATAAACACTTGCCCGAAGTATTTTCTGTGTTTTACAACATAAAAAATAATAATGAAAAATGTGATCCATCCTGCAAGTGAATCAAGCAATTGTGCGGGAAAAAGAGCTGTATTGAGTAAGTCACATTGCGAGCGTGGATCAGTAAAAATATTTATAAGAGGAAAAAAATGCGGCCACCACTTCGGTACAGGTAATCCGTAACAACATCCGTTGAAGAAACAAGCAAATTTTCCAACGCCATATCCTACAGCAAGCCCCGGTGCTGCTATATCAAGAAATTTCCAGAAAGAAATATGATGCTTTTTGACAAGCAAGAAAATAGTAATGAGGCCGCCTAAAACTGCTCCTTCAAACGATTGGCCGCCTTCCCAGACTGCAAGAAGATGCTCAGGATGGATAAAATAATACGATGTACCCGGCGAAACGAGTATCCAGAAGATTCTTGCACCTAATATACCTCCTACAATTGTCCATATTACTATATCAAGAAAAGTATCTTCGTCTATTAATTTGAATTTATTGGAATAATGCATACTTACGAAGATGCCTGTAATTACTGCAATTCCAACAATAACACCGTATGTCCTTATTGTGAAATTCCCAATACTAATAAAAATCGGATGCATATTTATTCCTCCTATATTTTTTAATCAGTGCTTGAATTTCCATCAGGCATATTTTACTCTATAATATAAAATTTCCAAATTTTTGTTTTTGTTGTTATACTGTAATAAAATTAATTGCAGGAGGAAATATGACTAAAGTCGGGATTTTTATGCCCCACATGAAGGGCGTTAAAATACTTTTTGATGAAGCAAAGAAAGAAATAGGATACAAAGGAGATATTGTTCTGATAGAGCCTAAAAATGATCTTGAAAAGCAAGAAGCATTAAAAGATGTAGATGTAGTTATTTCTTCTCCTCTCACCATTAAGGAGATAGAGAAGGCAGAAAAGCTCAAATTTATACAGGTTCCATATGCAGGGGTGGAAGGTTTTGATTTAGGTTTATTGGGAGACAGTGGCATTATGCTTGCAAACGTTCATGGCAATGCAACGTCTGTTGCAGAGCATGCATTTGGATTACTTCTTGCACTTGCAAAAGGTATTGTAAAAGGTGATAAAGATCTGAGGCAAGGGTTCTGGCACGGCTGGATGAGCAGAGAGCCAAACATAGAGATAGAGGGAAAAACAGTCTGTATTGTAGGGCTCGGAAACATTGGCAAGAAAGTGGCACAATTTGCGAAAGCTTTTGATATGTACGTCGTTGGAGTGAAAAAAAATGTAACCGAAATGCCAAATGTAGATAAAGTATATGGAGTAGCACATACAAAGGATGCAATTGCAAGGGCGGACTTTATCGTTATTGCAGTTCCCATTACCGAGGAAACAAAAGGATTTATTAGTATGGATACATTAAAACTTATGAAAGGGAAATATCTCATTAATGTTTCGAGAGGCACTGCAATAGACGAGAAAGATCTGTTCATTGCGCTGAAAAATCACATATTAAAGGGTGCAGCAATTGATACGTGGTGGATATATCCTAAGAGCCCGTATGAATTTCAATACCCCTCGCATTATCCATTTTGGTTGCTGGATAATATTATTCTTTCCCCGCATACAGCAGGGTACTCTGTTAGCAGTATCAAAAAGAACTGGGAAGAAGCTGTAAAAAACGTAGTGAATTTCATTGCAGGTAAAGAAGTTAAGAATGTTGTAAGCATTGAAAAGGGTTATTAAGTGTAGTGCCTTAAGATTTGCTTTTATACTAAGTTCACATATAATGAAGTAAATTATGGAATTATTTAGAAAAAGAAAAAAGATTATTGTTCCAGTAATTACGGAAGAATACGGAGAGAATAAATGGATCCGTTGTAAATCCTGTGGCAATCTTATTTATTATAAGGAACTGAAGGAGAATCTGAAAGTGTGCCCAAAGTGTGGGTATCACTTCAGGCTTACGGCGGATGAGAGACTAGAGCAGCTTATAGATAAAGGTACGTTTGAGGAGTGGAATACGACGCTTTCTTCGGATGACCCGTTAAAATTTGAGGCACTGGAATCATACAGAGAAAGATTAAATCGGGCTAAAAAGAACAGTAAAATGAAAAGTGCAATTATCACAGGTAAAGGGAAGATCAATGGTTATAGTACTGCTGTAGGAATATTGGGTTTTGGGTTCATTGGAGGAAGCCTTGGATCTGTAATGGGCGAAAAGATAAGAAGGCTTGCTGAAAGAGCATCTAAGGAAAAATTGCCTCTCATTATCATATCTGCCTCTGGTGGTGCGCGAATGCAGGAAGGCATTATTTCCCTTATGCAGATGGCAAAAACAGCTGCTGTAATTAATAGTTATAAGAAGAATGGTGGCCTGTACATATCTGTACTTGTTAATCCTACATATGGAGGGACAACTGCAAGTTTTGCAATGCTTGGTGATATAAATATTGCTGAAAAGGATGCAAAGATTGGGTTTGCAGGCCCTAGAGTCATCGAGCAAATTATGAAGAAAAGATTGCCGAAAGGTTTTCAATCAGCAGAGTTTTTATTGGAGCATGGATTTTTAGATGCTGTTCTTGAAAGAAAATTATTAAAGCCTACACTTGGTCAGATCCTCTCATTTTATCGAGGTAAAAAATGATAAAACTACTTCCATTTGAAAAAACGCTGAAGCCACTCTACAAAGAATTAGAGAATGAAAGAAAAAATGCTCAATCAACAGCTCATATCGAAGAAAAAATATCAGAGGTACTTGAAAAAATTTATGAAAATCTTACTCCTTATGATGTTGTGCAGATTGCACGCCATCCTGATAGACCTCATACAACAGATTATATCAATACACTTTTTACTGATTTTATTGAACTGCACGGAGATAGAAGATTTGGGGACGACCCGGCAATCATTACAGGTATGGGATATTTTAATGGAAAAGTTACAGGTATCATAGGGCATAGAAAAGGGCGGAATTTAAAAGAAAATCTGAGATATAACTTTGGTATGGCCAAGCCGGAAGGTTATAGAAAGGCCTTGCGTGTTGCACATCTTGTCTCGGAAAAATTCAAAGCACCTATTATCACGTTGCTTGATACTCCTGGGGCTTCTCCTACAATAGGAGCAGAAGAGAGAGGACAGGCAGAAGCCATTGCATATAACTTGCAGGAATTGTTTAATATATCTACTCCCATTGTAACTATTGTTATTGGTGAAGGGGGAAGCGGTGGCGCTCTGGGTATTGGTATAGCAGATAAACTTCTTATGCTAAAGTATTCAATCTATTCTGTTATCTCACCGGAAGGCTGTGCGTCAATCCTGTGGAGAGATGCATCAAAAGCAAAGGAAGCAGCAAATGCTTTGAGGCTTACTGCAGATGACTTATACAAGTTCCGTATAGCAGATAAAATCATTGATGAGCCTGTTGGTGGAGCACATAGACACAGAGAAGAAGTTATACAGGCTGTGGGGAAGGCAGCTCAAGAAGCAATTGATACTTTATCCCGATTGAGTAAAAGGAAACTCCTTGAAAAAAGGAAGGAAAAATTTGTCAACATAGGGGTGTACAATGACAATGAGTAAAGAAAAACGCATTACAAAGGAATCTATTACAGAAGAAATAGAAAAAATTATTGAAATTGCAAAGAAAAATAATCTTGAAGAGTTCTCTTTAAAAACGGAAAGGTTAGAAATATCCTTTAAGAGTAAGGAGTGTAAAGAGTCAGCCCCGCAGGTACTGCAGGATTCAACTAACAAAAAAAAGGATGAAGATAGTATTAGTTCAACGCATTTTATCGTGCGTTCGCCACTCGTTGGTGTATTTTACCAGTCCCCTTCCCCGGGTGCCCAGCCTTTTGTGGAAATAGGCGATATCGTTGAGCCAAATCAAACACTCTGTATTGTAGAAGCAATGAAAGTAATGAACGAAGTCTCAGCGGATAGAAGTGGACGAGTCCTAAAGATATTCCCGGAGAATGGAGAAATGGTTGAATTTGACCAGCCGTTATTTGAACTTGAACCATTAAAAGAAGATGAAAATTAAAAGATTACTCATTGCAAATAGAGGAGAAATTGCGTTAAGGATTGTCCGAGCATGTAAAGAAATGGGCGTTCACTCAGTTGTTGCTTATTCTGTGGAGGACAGAAGCTCTCTTCCGGTACTACTTGCAGATGATGCTGTATGTATTGGCAAAGGGAGTCCACAGCAGAGTTATCTCAATTCAGCACAAGTCATAAGTGCTGCTACACTGCTTCATGTAGATGCTATTCATCCGGGCTATGGCTTCTTATCTGAAAATGCTGCTTTTGCACGCATATGTGAGGACTATAAAATAAAATTCATAGGGCCCAGAGCAAATATACTGGAAAAGATAAAAGATAAAGCACACGTAAGGAGTATTGCAAAAAAGTTAGGTGTACCTATTTTGCCTGGTAATGTTACTCCACTTCAATCAGTTGCAGAAGCGAGAAAAACAGCAAAAGAAATTGGCTATCCGATAATGTTGAAAGCTGCGCAGGGTGGTGGTGGAAGAGGGATTAGGGTAGTAAATGGTGAGGATGAATTGATAGAGCAGTTTCCTCTTGCTGAGCAAGAAGCAAAAGTATCATTTGGCTCAGGTGATTTATACATTGAGAAGTATCTTGAGAACCCTCGCCACGTTGAAGTACAGGTTTTGGCAGATGAGTATGGCAATGTTGTAAACCTTGGAGTAAGGGAATGCTCCATTCAGAGAAGACATCAGAAAATATTAGAAGAAGCACCTACTGTGGCACTCTCAAAAGAGAAGATAAAAGAATTAGAAGAAGATGCAGTACGCCTTGCAAAGGGTCTTCATTATACAAATGCAGGTACATTTGAATTCCTTGTAGATAAAGATAATTACTATTTTATGGAAGTAAATGCGAGAATTCAAGTAGAGCATCCTGTTACAGAACAAACAACAGGTATTGATCTGGTGAAAGAGCAGATTTACGTAGCAAGTGGTAAGAAACTCCGCTACAAGCAGAAAGACGTCGAACAAAAGGGATGGGCAATGGAGTTCAGAATTAATGCAGAAGATCCGGAAAATGACTTTAGGCCATCTGCAGGTAAAATTGAGCTCGTTATATTTCCTGGCGGCAGAGGCGTAAGAGTAGATTCGTACATCTATTCGGGGTATGAGATTTCCCATATATATGATTCTCTATTAGGTAAGTTGATTGTCTTCGGTAAATCAAGAGAAGAATGTATTAAAATAGGAAAGCGTGCGATGAACGAAATTTTTATAAAAGGAGTAAAAACAAATATCTTCTTGCACAAAAGAATTCTAAACGATAAAGATTTTCAGAAGGGCAATCTCACCACAAATTTTCTCAAAAGATTTTTATAGTAACTATAATTGGATATATGAGCTATTTTTACGATTAATTCAAGTTTTACTTAAATTCTTTTTCTTTCTTTATTGTAATTTCTACAGTTTCAATCTTTGGCATATTTTTAAGTGTACTAAGTAATGCAAAGATTACAGATTTAAATACATCATATATATACTTATTTGCTACTAATCTTTTTCCATTTATCTTTATTTCAGTCATTTCACTCCCTCCTAAAAAGTTTTCTTTTATAATCTTTTTCATTTTATCCAATGCCTTACGTCTGTGACTTATGCGATTTTTGATTTCCTCTCCGAGTACAGAAAAACTTTTATCAAATCCATCCGGCTTAAAAATAGGATCATATCCAAAACCGCTTCCTTCTCTTTTCTCAGGTGATCTCAAAATTTCTCCTTCTACTGTTCCCTCCGTGTAGAAATATCTCTTTTCTTTCGGAAGAAATAGTACCAAAGCTGTTTTGAAGCATGCTTTACGATCTGATTTACCTTTGAGCAGTGCTAAGATTTTTTTAATCTTTTCATCAAAGGATGTCATCTCACCAAGGAAACGTGCAGAATTTATACCGGGCGCCCCGTTTAAAGCATCAATTTCCAAACCGGAATCATCCGAAAGCGTAGCAAGGTGATATTTTTCAGCATAATGTTTTGCTTTTTTGAGTGCATTTTCAAGATATGTTTTGCCACTTTCATTGACAATATCTGTGTTATTCTCCGGAAGTTCCACAATCTTAACAGGAAATTCCTTAAAGATTTCTTTGATTTCTTTTATTTTTCCTTTATTTTTTGTTGCAATAAGTATGTTAAACATACTTTATTATACATAAATTTCTATTTTACAAAAGCAATTGTCAGACAATGCTCATAAATGGAAAACGGAGAAGTAAGGGGAAGCTTCTCCGTTTAATCTTTAATTGATATGTATTTGGAGGGAGTTACCTGGCGGAGAGAGTGGGATTCGAACCCACGGAAAGATTTTGCTCCTTCACTCGCTTAGCAGGCGAGTGCCTTAAGCCTACTCGGCCATCTCTCCTCCAATAAGTTATTATATTCAGCCTGATAAAAAATGCAACACGCTGTATAAGTCCAATACATTTG
>CAYONU010000036.1:0-11034 GCA_964405445.1 uncultured Caldisericales bacterium
TATTACTAATAAGTGTCAATTCATTGCCCTATTTCATAATTCCTTCACATTTGGGTACTATAATACAATAGATAATAAAATAAGGAGGTTTTATAAATATGAATAAAAAAATGAAAGTAGTTTTAGTAGCAGCACTTATTATAGGTATTGTTATAACAGCAATGGGATTTGCGTTTGCAGCGAACAAAAATGTAGTTAGTGCAAATTCCGTGAAAAGAAATCACTTAGCTGCTGTAGGCAAAGGGCCGCTATTAGGTAATGGATATAAGTTTGGTAAAATGCAAGAAGCATTAGCAGCATATCTTGGTATCAGTGTGGATAATCTAAAAACAGAATTGAAAAGTGGTAAAAGTTTGATAGAAATTGCCGAATCAAACGGTAAAACCAAACAAGGTCTTATTAATTTTATTGTAGGTAAGATAAAGACAAATTTGAAAATGCTGCTTAATGAAGGAAAAATTGATCAGGCACGTTATAATACAGCTATCACAAATATTGGAGAAAGAGTTAAAGCAATGGTTGAGAAAAATTGCAAAAACTTCGGAAGATACCACCACGAATGGATGGGCAGGAAAGGTTTTAAGCGAGGGCAACCATGTTTGACAAAACCATAAAAATAGTTTGTCTCCTCCTTTAGAAGAGTTTACATATATGGGAAGCCTTTTAGGCTTCCCCTTTTTTATTTATTTTGTATAATATCTTTATGAATAAAAGCAAATCTATATTTGTAATTCTTGTTGGAATGATTTCTCTGGGGCTTGCATCTATATTTGTTCGTCTTTGTAATGCACCTCCTGTTGTTATTGCTATGTACAGGATGACTATCAGCGCAATTCTTGTTGCGCCTGTATTTTTCGTTACAAAAAGAAACAAGATAAAATACAGTGAGATTAAAAAAGATATTATTCCCTTTATCTTTCTTGGCAGTCTTCTTGCCGTGCATTTTATTCTCTGGATTACTTCGCTCTCGTATACAACTGTCCTTTCTTCCACGGTACTTGTTACAACAAACCCTATTTTCGTTGCTATCTTTTCGCTTATTCTTTTCAAAGAGAGGACAAAAAAAGGCACGGTTATAGGTATTATTGCAGCCTTTATCGGAAGCGTATTTATCGCCCTTTCTGCAAGGAATGAAGGGGTAGGCAGTAACTTTGGAAACTTTCTTGCGCTCAGCGGTGCAGTTGCCGTATCTTTTTATTTGATATTCGGTAAAAGATTGAGAGAGCGGTTCGACCTCATTACTTATATATTTTTTGTTTACAGTTTTGCAGCAATCATTCTTATTCTGGCATCCATAATAACAAGGCAAAATTTCTTCAATTATTCATACAAAACTTATGTTTATTTTTTCCTTCTCGCATTAATCCCACAAGTTACCGGTCACACAGCATATAACTGGGCATTGAAATATTTCTCCGCATCCTTTATCGCTGTGGCAATTCTTGGCGAACCCATTTTTGCAACATTCTTTGCATTTGTCATTCTAAAGGAAGTACCAACGCTTATAGAACTCGTAGGCGGTGCTTTGATCCTCACCGGTATATATTTTTCCGGACGTGTGGAAATATGAAATTTTATAATTTTGGTTATAATATAAATAAGAGGTGATAAAATGAAAAAGGTAGCAGTGCTCATAGAAGATTATTTTAATGAATTTGAAGTAATTTATCCTTATTACAGGTTAAAAGAAGCAGGGTTTGATTCTATACTTGTAGCACCGGAGAAGAAATCTTATCATTCTAAAGCAGGGCTTGTCATTGCATCGAAAATATCTATTGATGAAGTAAAAAGTGAGGAGTTTTATGGCGTTGTTATACCCGGGGGGTACGCACCGGACAGATTGCGGAGAAACGAGAAGATTTTAAAATTTGTTAAAACAATGTTTGATCAAGAAAAACTCGTTGCGGCTATCTGCCATGCAGGCTGGGTATTAATTTCAGCACACATTGTAAATGGAGTTACCTTAACAGGTTTTTATGCTACAAAAGATGATTTAAAAAATGCAGGTGCCAGATATGTAGACGAAGAAGTTGTTGTAGATGAAAATCTCATTACATCAAGATCTCCTGAAGACCTTCCGGCATTTATGAGGGAAGCAATAAAGTTTTTAACGGAAAAAGAATAGATGGCAAAAATATTATACGAAAAAAAGATAAATGATGTAGAGATAAAAGCTTTGCAAGGGGACATTACTCTGGAAGATGTGGATGCTATCGTTAATGCTGCGAATGGGTATCTGTCTCACGGAGGTGGTGTTGCCTATGCCATCGTGAGAAGAGGCGGGAGCATCATTCAGAAGGAAAGCAATCAAATCATTGAGAAAAGAGGACCTCTTGCAACAGGAGAAGCCACAATCACGACAGGCGGAAATCTCAAGGCAAAGTACGTTATTCATACCGTAGGACCTGTATGGGGAGAAGGCAATGAAGATGAGAAATTAAAGAATGCGATTCTTTCCGTTATGAAAATTGCAACTCAGCATAAACTAAAGAGTATTAGTATCCCTGCGGTAAGCTGTGGCATATTTGGATTTCCTAAGGAGAGAGGCACACTCATTATATACAAGACAGTTATAGATTTTATTAAAGAGAACAAGACTTCGCTGAAAGAAATTCACCTTATTGGCATAGGAAGAGAAATTCCGGAGCTATTTAAGAAAGCAATGCTGAATGATTGAGATATACACAGATGGTGCTTCGAGAGGCAACCCGGGGAAGAGTGCTGCTGCATTTGTTTTTGTTGAGAACAAAAAAGTAATTTTACTTAAAGCAGAGTACATTGGAAAAACTACAAATAATGTTGCAGAGTATAAGGCAATGATTTCTGCACTTTCAGAAGCTTTGAACAAAAATATAAAAGAAGTAATACTTACTTCGGATAGCAAACTTGTCATCTCTCAGGTTAAAGATATTTACAAAGTAAAAGCACAGCACCTAAGAAAACTTAATGAAAAAATAAAGGAATTATCGTCTCAATTCGACAGAATAGATTTTAGGAATGTAAAAAGAGAAAACAAGTTTGTAAGTATTGCCGATAAGTTCTGTAACACGATTCTGAATCTTTCATAGGAAATGATATGAAAATCAGCAAATTACTTTCATTAATCGAAGACTTAAATTTAAATGGAACAATTAAGATTTTAAATCAAGGTAAAGCCATAGGAAGTATGAGTTTTTTAAATAAGGATATATCAATTTATCTGAACGACCCGGATACTATTTTCTCATTGCTCAAAAACTTTTTCCCAGGACAATTCAGTAAAAACGAAGAAATGACAAAAAACAAATTGCTCAAAGCCAAGTTGAATAATATTTCAGGTATGCTTACTTCTTTTAATGTAAAGGTAACAATATTCCAGAATAATAATGAGGTATTAAGCATAGGAAAAGATGTTAATTCTGTACTTCTCAATGCGTTAGGCATAAAGAATGTCAGAATAAGAAATATGGCAAGATTGTTGAATCTCTACTCTGTATATAAAAAAGGAGCTTCACCATTGAAAGAAATGGAATTAAATGTAAAGGATTTGAATGCGATAATTAAGATACAAGCACGTTTGACTTAGTGGTTGCTTAATGTATAATGAAAAGAAATAAGGAGGATAAATGAAAGACTTAAAGAGAGAAATTGATAGTAAAGAAAATGCATACCAGAAGCTAATAGAAAAAATTCCCGGATTTGCAGGATATTTTGAAAGAGAAAAGAGAAGAATTGCAGATAAGCTACTTAGACAGTATTTTGCAGACCGGCTGAGAAAGACAAAGGATGCACTCTTATCCGAAGGGGACATATTATTGAAACAGAAGGATTTTGAAGCAGTGGGGGAACTGAATGATTTAATAAAGCATTTTCAGTTTATCATTGATAAAATAGAGTATGCACCGCAGGGATATTCGGGATTTTTCGGCGCGGTAAAAGTGGATTCCGGAATGCTTGATAAGCTTTACTCAGTTGATACTTCCCTTGTTGCCCTTATGGAAGATACGGAAAAAATTATGTCGGATAAAACAAAAACGGTGAAAGAGATAACAAGTATGATAAAAGACAAATTAAAAGTATTTGAAAGCGTAATTAATGAAAGGAATGAAACGCTTTCAGGCATAAAATAGGAGGTGTATAATGTTTTTAGAGATTATTCAATGGTTTGATAAAACAGGGACAGACATCATATCGAAAGTGCCGAAGCAGGGCTCTGCAGACATAAAGATGGGCGCACAACTCATCGTAAGAGAAACAGAGAGCGCTGTTTTCTTCAGGGACGGGAAAGCAATGGATGTGTTTGGCCCTGGCAGGCATATACTGTCCACACAAAATCTGCCTGTCCTTACAAGAATGTTCTCTCTGCCTTATGGTTTTAAAAGCCCATTCCAATGTGAAGTTGTATTTGTTGATAGAAAAGTTTTTCCGAATCTCAAATGGGGTACAACTAATCCTATCCTTTTCAGAGACAAGGAATTGGGGATGGTAAGACTCCGCTCATTTGGTATTTACAGCATGCGTATTACCGATCCCGCATTATTTGTAAATACGATTATAGGCACGCAGAATATTTATACAACAGAGCAGTTACAGGATTTTTACAGGTCTGTTATCATTTCCCGTTTGACAGATGTGTTAGGTGAATCTCTTACGTCTATTCTTGATTTGCCAAAGTTATATGACGAAGTCAGTGGTGCAGCGAAATCAAGGCTTACAATTGATTTTAACAAGTATGGTATAGAACTTGTAGACTTCTACATCTCGTCAGTTACAGTACCAGAAGAAGTACAGAAGGTCATCGACGAACGTACGGGAATGAACGCAATTGGTAATATGAATCAGTACTTGCAGTTTAAAGCGGCAAAGGCAATGGAAGAAGCAGCAAAAAACCCTACACCCGGGGGTACGGCAGCAGCTGGTGCGGGACTTGGTATGGGTATGGGAATGGGAATGATTATTCCCGGAATGATGCAGCAAGCAATGAATGCAGAAAAGAATAATCAAAATATACAACAAAAACCAATGATACAGTGCCCTAACTGTCATAAAATGATACCTGCTGATTCAAAGTTCTGTCCGTATTGCGGATACGAAATTGCAAAAGGTACACCTGATAAGGAAGGCAAAAAGTAAATAGATGCTTCTCTGGATTATTATTGCTATATGGTTTATCTGTGGAATTTTAAGTAATGTCTTAATAAAAAAGACGAAGCTTTCTTTTGGCTACCGTTTGTTACTCTTTCTCGAGGGAGCGATAGGGTTAATTTTGCTAACGATATTTAAGGAGGCGATGAATAAATGAGGTACATCAAAAAGTATTTCGCAATTTTTGTTGTTGCTTTTCTCGTAGTTTCTCCCTTTGTCCCGATAAAGAATGCTTTTGCTTCTTATCATTATAAGGAGTGGAGGGACAGCATCGTATTAAACAAAGACGGCACGATCAATGTAAGGGAAGACCTGACACTTTATTTTGGCTCGCACGATGGAGGACAAGCATACCACTGGTTTAAAAGGCAGATTGAGCTGAATAAAATTCAAAGTATTTCAGATGTGAAAGTTTATGAAGATGTTAACGGAACACTTATCCCGTACAGAGAAGGCAACAGTGCTGCAGGTACTTTCAGTGCTTACAGAGAGGGAGGTAGTTATTATATAAAGCTGAACTATGAAGCGAAAAATGCAATAAAGCATTTTATCATTAAGTACCGCATACTCGGTGCAGCGGAGCTTGGCACTGTTTCGTTCTATAAAAATGATACATCATTTGACTTTATAGCAATACCTCCCGGCAATGAAGTAACAATTGATAAAGCTGTTGTTGACGTGCACTTACCGGAGGGTGCATCGAAAAACCAGATAAAAGCCTGGGGATCCGGACTACCATTTGGCAGTGGTAATATAAAGATTGCAAGTGGCAATGAAGTTGTCCTCACTGGCAGTGATGTTACTCCGGGACGGTTTATGGAATTCAATGTTGTATTTCCAAGAGGCATTGTAGAGAAACCTGCAGATGTTGCTGTATATCCCGGAAGCGCTACAGAGAGAGCTAAAAAGGCAGCAGACCAGGCAGCACGAAAAGCGAAACTCAACGGACTAAAAAACCTTGTTGGCTTGCTTATCTTTATTCTTATAGTTGTTTGGATATTTCTTACCTGGTTTAAGAAGGGTAAAGATATTATCCTGCCTGAATATGCAGAGTATCTGCGAGAGCCCCCGTCCGATTTGCCTCCGGCTGTTGTCGGCGCACTGCTCAAGCAGGGAGCAACAATAAAAGAAATCATTGCTACATTACTTGACCTTGCAGATAGAGAATACATAAAAATAGAAGAAATGGATCGGACATTCGGCAGAAAAAACTATGTTTATAAGCTGATAAATAAAGATTTCTCTAAGCTCAAATATTTTGAGAAGCAACTGCTTGATAGCATTTTTGCCGGAATAGACTCGATTCAGTTGTCTGAACTAAAAAATGAATTTTCTACATATCTTCCTGCAATTTATAAAAGCATCAACAAAGAGCTCGTTAAAAACGATTTTTATGAAGGTGGCAGCCCTGTTAAAGTAAAAGGAAAGTATTTTGGAATAGGTTTTGCTATGATCTTTGCAGGTTTCTTTTTTCTTGCGGGGACAAGCTATTTCAAATTGGCTTTTATTGCTTGGCCTGTTCTTCTTGGTGGCATTGTGGTAGCTCTTTTTGCTAATGCTATGCCACGTAAATCAATGAAAGGTGCAAAGGAAAGGATGAAATGGCTTGCTTTCAAGCGTTATCTTGAGGACCTTGTAAAATATAAAAAAGCAGGGGAAGCAAAGGAGCTTTTTTCAAAGTATTTACCCTTTGCTGTTGTATTTGGCATTAATAAGTCCTGGATAAGAGCATTTTCTAAAGTGGACGCACCTGCTCCAATATGGTATGTTCCCTATTACGGAGGAGGCTTTGGAGATAATGGATTGTCTTCCAAACAAGGACTGGAAAGTGCACCTTCTAATATAGGAAATAGTATGAAAGGTTTTTCTCTTGATTCAATATCAGGAGGACTAAATTCGCTGTTAAATAGCTCTGCTGCTATATTTACCTCCAGCACTTCTTCCGGAGAAGGAGGCGGATTCTCTGGCGGTGGAGGCTTTGGAGGAGGAGGGGGCGGTGGCTCTTCAGCCGGGTGATCCCTATTGAAAAAGTGAGAAGTGAGGAGTAAACTACAGCTATGAAAAAAAAGAAAAAATCTGTTATCGGAATGATATTTAAAGTAATTGTTTTAGTAATTGTGTTTGTTATTCTTGCAGGCGCAGTATTTGCAGGAATTTATATAAAGAAGTGCGAAACAGACCTTCCCGATATATCCAGGCTTTCCTATTCACCCGAGCAGTCATCGCAAATCTTTGATTACAAAGGCAACCTTATCACAAATGTTTATGCGTTTCAGAATAGAATATATGTACCACTAAGTAAAATCCCCCCTGTTACAAGAAAAGCTGTCATTGCCGAAGAAGACGAGAGATTCTATCAGCACGGTGCACTAGATTACAAAGGTATTGCAAGAGCTTTATGGATAAATATTAAGTACAAGCGGATTGTGGAAGGCGGAAGCACCATTACACAGCAACTTGCAAGAAGTTTGTTTTTAAATATGAATCAGACTATACGTCGGAAAGTAAAAGAGGCTCTGCTTGCGACTGAGCTTGAAAGGAGATTTACAAAAGATCAAATTTTAGAGATGTACTTGAACGAAGTATACTTTGGTGCTGGTGCATACGGCATAGAATCCGCAGCGGAAACATATTTTGGAAAACATGCAAGTGAATTAAATCTGCCAGAATCTGCAATGCTTGCAGGTGTAATTAAAGCGCCTTCTGATATTAACCCCTTTGTAAATTTAGAAGCTGCGAAAGAAGCGCAGAAACTTGTACTGGAAAAGATGGTAAACTCTAAATATATTACTAAAAAACAGGCAAGAGATGCGGAAGATTATAAATTAAAATTCTCAACAAAGAAAAATATGAATAATAATATAGGCTATCTTATTGATTATGTGAAAGCAAAAGTTGCAAAAAAATTTGGAGATAAGATGCTGTACTCAGGAGGACTAAAAATATATACGACAATTCGTCCTGAATTACAGGCAGCTGCAAGCAAAGCAATTAATGATGTACTTACCGAAGCAGAGGAGAAGAAAATATTTCCCGAAGGAAAGAAAGATTCGAAAGGTGTTATCCAGCCACAAAGTGCACTTACTGCCCTGGATGCAAAAAACGGTGCGATACTTGCAATGGTAGGAGGCAGAGATTATGGTAATACAAAATTTAATAGAGCAACTGCGTTGAAACAGCCAGGTTCTTCTTTTAAAATTTTTGATTATACTGCAGCAATTGCCTGTGGTGCTATTACACCTTCTTCTATTATTCTCTCTGCACCATACACAGTTAAGTATGGAACTATAGGACAGAGTTGGTCGCCACATGAATGGATTGGAGGTAATAAATATTTTGGAGATTTAAGCGTAAAAAGAGCATTGTCTCTCTCTTCAAATGTATGTGCTACAAAAGTAAGCCAGAGGGTCGGGCTGGACCGTGTGATATATTTTGCACGCAAATTTGGCATCACTACTCCGCTTAAACCGTATCCGTCTATTGCTATAGGAAGCTTTGAAGTAAAGCAATTAGAGATGGCATCTGCTTATGCAACGCTTGGAAATGGAGGTGTACGCTATTCACCTTATGTCATTGAAAAAATTGTTTCTCCTAAAGGGCAGGTGCTGTATCAACATATAGATCACCCTTATAGAGTAGTATCGCCACAAGTAGCATACATCATGAATAAACTTTTTAGTTATGTAATGTCAACCGAAGTTAATGCAAGAATCAAAGGTTTACCGTCTGCTGGCAAGACGGGGAGCACAGATAAATGGATGGATGCCTGGTTTGACGGATATACGCCAAATATTGCCACAAGTGTATGGGTAGGGCCTGACTCTCAAGAGGTAACATTTCCTGATGTATTTAATGCAGGTGCACGTTTCCCTGCAATGATATGGCACAAGTTTATGCTTACTGCAATGAACGAATTTCCGAAAGACAATTTTGTAAAGCCCTCTTCAGGACTTGCTTTTAGAAAGGTTTATGATAATACGGGATATACGACGGATCCTTATGCAAAAGTTAAAAAAGGTATTTCATACGATGAATTTTTAGATAATTTTATTCCACCCAAAGATATCCGGACAAAGGGTTTTGTTACGGTAAACGTATGTAAAGACTCGGGATTACTTGCACCGTTAAATTGTCCGGGAGACCTCGTAGAAAAACGTACATATGTAAAAGGGACAGAGCCAACAAAGGTTGATCCGAGAACATTTGAGAAGCCGGTAAATCCTAATCCGCCCTCGCAAAACATTCAGTTTGATTTTACAACGGATAAGGATGCATACTCGGCAGGGGAATACATAAAAATGAAAGCAACAGTAAGTAACGTAACGGATTACAACGGACTCAGCGTAACCTTCTATATTAATAATTTGCCTGTAGCTACAATTAGTTCACCTACAAAGGGAGATACTTACCAGTTTAACCTTATTGCAAGTATTGAGGGCAAAGCACATCTGCGTGCAGTATTACAAGAAAATGGAAATACTATTGCATCGAAGGAAAAAGATATTATTATAGAGAACAAAAATCCATAGAAGAGGTGAGATATGTTAGATCCTAATTTGGTAAGGACAAAAACGGAATTTGTTAAGGAAGGTATCGCTAATAAAGGAGTAGATACCTCTATTGTAGATGAATTTCTCAGGGTAGATGAGAAAAGAAAAAAGATGATAAAAGAAATTGATGAACTGAGGCATAGTAGAAAAGTGCTTTCGGAAGAAATAGGAAAGAGAATTGCAGATGGAAAAAATGTGGAAGAAATAAAAGAAAATGTAAGGAACATAGGAAAAACAATCAAGGAAAAAGAAAAGGAGTTCAATGAGTTAAAGGAGCAATTTAAGAGTATTTCACTGCGTATTCCAAACCTTCCGCATCCGTCTGTGCCATACGGCAAAAACGAGCTAGATAATAGGGTGGTGAAAAGATGGGGCGATGTACGAGATTTTGATTTTGAACCACGGCCACATTGGGAAGTTGCCGAAAAGCTGGGTATTATTGATTTTAAGAGAGCTGCAAAAATCTCTGGCGCACGGTTCTATATATTGAAAGGGATGGGGGCAAAGCTTGAGAGAGCCTTGATTTCCTGGATGATAGACCTGCACGTTGAAGATCATGGCTACAAAGAAATATTTCCACCTTTTCTTATCAATCGCGCCTCGATGATAGGCACAGGGCAGTTGCCAAAGTTTGAAGATGACATGTACCACTGCGGAAAGGACGATCTTTTTCTTGACCCTACAGCGGAGGTGCCTGTGACAAATTTACACAGAGACGAAGTACTAAAAGAGGAAGATTTGCCTATTAAATATGTTGCATATACTGCTTGCTTTAGAAGAGAGGCGGGTGCGGCAGGTAAAGACACAAGAGGCATCATTCGTGTACATCAATTTAATAAGGTAGAAATGGTACGATTTGTGAAACCGGAGGGATCATACAAGCAGCTTGAAGAACTCATAGATAATGCGGAGGATGTGCTGCGACTCTTGAATATACCTTACCAATTAAAGCAGATGTGCACAGGAGATTTGGGTTTCACTGCAGCAATGAAGTTTGACCCTGAGGCATATATGCCTGCACAGGATAGGTATGTTGAGATTTCTTCCTGCAGTAATTTCGAAAGCTTTCAAGCACGTCGTGCGAACATTCGTTACCGTACAAAAGATGGTGAACTAAAATATGTACATACTTTAAATGGTTCCGGTCTTGCTGTCGGCAGGACGATGGCAGCCATCCTGGAGAATTACCAGCAAAAGGACGGCTCTGTTCTCGTCCCTGAAGTATTGCAAAAATACGTAGGAACTGATAGAATAACTGCGGAAAATTAAGTTCATAAAGGGAGGGGTGACCGAGTGGTTGATGGTACCGCACTTGAAATGCGGCAGGTGATGAGCCTCGGAGGTTCGAATCCTCTCCCCT
>CAYONU010000037.1:0-10962 GCA_964405445.1 uncultured Caldisericales bacterium
CTTGAATATGCAACAAGTAATAGAGGCGCTTGCCATGTAAGGGGATATACAGTTACTCCCGAAGTCCTTACCGGTCAAGTTGATAGATTAGCATACAAAGGGAAGGCTGATCTTGTGAAAACATTCCAGGACCTGACTGCTGCTCTTGATTCGACAGGTATATGTCTCTTTACAACATTTGGAATGGCAGGAGAAAATATTGCAAATCTTTATGCTACTGCAACAGGACTTGAATGCAATACAGCCGAATTTATGAAAATAGGCGAAAGAATATGGAATCTCGAAAAATTGTTCAATCTTAAAGCAGGATTTACAAGAAAAGATGATACTCTACCGCCAAGAATTTTGAAGACTCCGATAGAAACAGGCCCATCAAAAGGGGAAATTGAAGAGCTTGATAAGATGCTGGATGATTATTATAAAGCAAGAGGCTGGGATGAGAATAGCATTCCTACTAAAGAAAAATTGAAGGAATTGGGATTCTCTGATTTGAAATGAAATATGTAATTATTGGCGCAAGTATTGCAGGTCTCTCTGCTGCAAGGAAAATAAGGGAGATTGAACCGGATAGTCAGGTTGTTGTTCTTTCAAAAGAGAGTGAGAAACCTTATGGCAAGATGACTCTTCCATATCTCCTTTCAGGTAAAATATATAGAAATGACATTTACCTTAATGTTCCTGAAGGAGCAGAGCTACTGCTAAACAGAGAAGTTAAAGCAGTAAATACAATTGATAAATTCGTTACAGCTGATACCGGCGAAAAAATTATGTATGACAAGCTGCTTATTGCAACAGGAGCACATGCATATATACCAGAAATACCCGGCTCTACGCTTTCATCCGTTCTTTCCGTAAGGAACCTCTCAGACGTAGAAAAGATAAAAGAAAAAGTCGAAAAATCCAGGGAAAAAACAGTTATCCTTTCAGGTGCTGGCCTTGTAAATATGGAGATCGGCGATGCACTAACAGAGATTGGTGTTCCCATTACTTATGTTGTACATTCTCACAGAATCCTTTCTCAAATCATTGATGAAGAGGCATCAAAGCTTATAGAAAAAGAGCTTCCGAAATCTCATGTCCGGATACTCAAAGGCGAGAGCATTAAAGAGATTGAAGAAGGAGAAAACATTGTTTATGCAAAGCTTGAATCCGGAAAGGTACTAAAAGGCTCTTGTATCGTTTTCGGAAAAGGCGTAAGGCCAAATATCAGCTTTCTCAAAGATACAGGCATAAAAGCAAATCTGGGAATTCTTATCAATGATTCCCTCGAAACAAGTACAAAAGATATCTATGCGGCAGGAGACGTAACAGAAGCAAAGGACATTGTTTATAGTGATAAGAGAATGCATGCACTCTGGCCCGTTGCAATGGAGCAAGGTAAGATTGCAGGTATGAATATGACAGGAAAAGAAATTCATTACAATGGCGATGTATCAAGAAACATCCTCACAGTTTTCGGAAGAACTATATTTACCGGGGGGATAAGCAGAGAAGATAAATTTAACGTATATAAAAAGGATACAGATGGTGAATACAGAAAAATAATTTTAAAAGATGGAAAACTCAGAGGTTTTGTATTCATAGGTGAAGTTGAGAATCCCGGGGTTTATCTTCACATAATGAAAAATGAAGTGGATATAAGTACGCTAAAAGATCCTCTTCTCTGCGGCACTATCACATATGCGGATTTACATCCGTCGCTAAGAAAGGTGACTCTATAGAGTCACCTTTCTTTTTATCAATTCACTCCTTCCGAAAAATTCCAAACTTTAAAAAATTCAACTTTGTTCTTATTTCAGAGCCGTAAAGCAAGCTATTCGTTTTTTTACCCTATTTATGTTAAAATTAATTCTATGAGAGTAATAATTGGAATGAGTGGCGGAGTGGATAGTTCCGTTGCTGCATATCTATTGAAAAAACAAGGTTATGAGGTGATAGGCGTATTCCTTGAAAATCTTCCGTTCAAGGCGTCAAAACGCCACAGTATAGATATCATTGGAAAATCAATTGGTATCCCGACATATGTAATAAACATAGAGAAGGAATTCCAAAAGGAAATCATTCAAGATTTTATCAATCAATACAAGAGTGGCTTTACTCCTAACCCTTGCGTCCTCTGCAACGAGAGAATAAAATTTGGGATCGGTATAAAGAAAGCGGAAGCAATTTTTGGTCATTCACTTTTTGCAACCGGACACTATGCTATCATAGAAAGAAAAAATGGTTTTCACTTAAAGAAAGGAATAGATAATTTAAAAGACCAATCATATTTTTTGTGGCGGCTTAGACAAACAGAGCTCAGCAAAATAATATTACCTCTGGGCAGCTTTACTAAAAAGGAAATATACAAAATAGCTTCCGAGATGCACATCCCATACACTAAAAGGGAGAGTCAGGATATTTGTTTTATACGAGGTAAAATAAAAGATTTTTTGAAGCAATACATCCCTGAGAATAAAGGAAAAATTATTGATACGAATGGAAAAGTACTTGGCGTGCATAACGGTACATTTCTATATACAGTAGGGCAAAGAAGTGGTTTAAACATATCTCTAGGTAAACCTATGTACGTAATACGTATTGATGTTCAAAACAATATTGTTGTACTGGGAGAAAAAAAGGACTGCTTTTTCAAATATGCCGAACTGACAGATACGAATTTTATAGAGGATTGGGATTTTAATGAGAAGAGA
The DNA here is from genome assembly GCA_964405445.1 of uncultured Caldisericales bacterium. Taxonomy (GTDB): domain Bacteria; phylum Caldisericota; class Caldisericia; order Caldisericales; family Caldisericaceae; genus CAJXKN01. Next base: position 2,694 of record CAYONU010000037.1, read on the forward strand.
CTTATGGGTATGGTAAGGTATCGTGCAAAAGAGTCTCCCTGTATTATAAAAATAGATAAAGGAAAAACTATTGTACGGTTTGACACGCCTCAGTTCGCTGTAGCTCCGGGACAGAGCCTTGTCCTTTACAATGATGACTATGTTTTCGGCGGGGGCATTATTAAAAAAGTCCGCTAAGATAACAGAGTAAATTGCAGGTTAAGTAATTGCTTAACATTGTTTAAAAAATACTGCTTAATTCTGCTTTTATAATGCTTGACAGCACTGCTGTTTGGCATATAATAAACTGTGCAGGGAGCAGATGGGGAGTTTTGTGAAAGTGCTTTTGACTAATGGCTCAAGAGAGCTGCATTAAAAACATACAAGCTTTCACAACCTAAAAAGTAGCTACGAGTTCAGCATACTGCTGAACAGTAGAATGAATAAAGGGAGTTTAGCTACCCGCATTCAAAATAGCCTGGCAGGGTAAAGGAGATAATATGAGAGTTGCACCGAGAGATTTAATATGGAAAGATTTTAAAAGACTGCAAAAGAAAGAAGATTTGATGGCAGATCCTGCAGTGGAAGATTTGCTTTTTATGCAAACAATAGAGGGACACTCACACAATGGAGATGGTGCATTTAGAGGAAGCAAGTTTGTTGATACAACGGTTAACGACATTGTAGAAGCCCTGGGTAGAGATATATTTGTGGTACGCTCTAAACGGCAGATGTTAATTGATGAGATATATGAATATGCTGAACGTGTAATGGATGGCGAGCGGCTAACACACCTTGTAAACAAAAATGGTCACCCTTTAATGCGCTGCCCTTTGTTTCTTGAATGGGAAGTGAATCCACAAGACATTCTTAAGGGCTTGTATCTGGGAGGATTAATGGATGATTTTTCCGTACGGAAAAAAGTTAATGAGAAATTTCACATCAATATGGGCGGAGGGAAACCATACCTCATTGATTTCGCGGTTATGGAGCGGATGGGATTGAACGGCGAGATTCTTGCACATAATGACCACGAAGATAAACTCTCCGAATATAAAGAGAAAGGCCTAATAATCTCCAATACTTCAGATGTTGATTTTTTCAGGCATCCGAGCATCCGCTTCCAGTATATAAGACACAAGAAAGGTTTGGGGGTATCGGATGATGCAGCAGTTGTTGTAGGAGGTTTGCTGTACAATTTAAGTGTGGGCCTTGGGGCTTATCTTGCTGATGCTATCGATACTCTGGATAAGTATTCCCTTAAATTTATTGAACAGGACGATAAACTTGCACATACTATTAAGAGGAACTTCCCTGAGCTCCACATAAGTGACGATGAAGTACTTTCTTTCATCTATCTTATTGCGATCCCTGAAGATATGAATGGAAAAGTACCTGACTGCTCTCAGAGATATTTCCTGCAGATTGATAAAGAAACAAACATTACCGCTCTTGAGTCACATTACAGATTTTTAACCAATAAGCCGTACCCATACTTCAAGATTTCTTACGAGAACATCTTGAATGAGAACTTTTATAAGTACATAAAGAAACGTATAGAAGCACTTAATAAAAATGGCGTTTAGGGATATTAAAGGGCAAGATCCGATTGTCAAATATTTGCAAAGTATTCTAACAAAAGAGAGGATCCCGCCTACACTTCTCTTTGTGGGTAGAAGCGGTACGGGGCGCTTCCTTACGGCAAAAACTTTTGCCAAGGCTTTAAATTGTCCAAATGTCAAAAACGATTGCTGTGACAAATGCAAAAGCTGTATTGCAATACAACACAATGTACATCCCAATGTGAATATTATCGGAAGAAACAAAGACGTGATAAAAATAGAAGATATCCGGAGTATGATAAACTCTTCTTTCATCCCTGTAAATAAAGGTTATAGAGTAAATATCATTGATAACATAGATAAAGCTACTATACCGGCATTCAATAGTATGCTGAAGTATCTTGAAGAGCCGCCTGAACACACAGTGAACATCCTCATTGCAGAGATAACGGAGCTATTGCCGGAAACAATCAAATCCAGGGCTGTGGAACTAAAGTTTAAACCTCTTAATTTGCCATTCATAAAAGAAGCAGTTAAAAGGAAGGGACTTTCTGATGAGGATGCCGAAGTTATTGCAAGAATTGCTAAAGGAAGCATGAAAAATATTAGCTCACTTTGCTCTCCGGATTTCCTCAAAAAAAGAAGATTATTCATAAAGTCTTTGCTTGGATTTCTCTCAAACGAAGTTACTATTTCAGTACTTCTGAATCATTGGAACGACTTCTCTATCAGCAATAATCCAAAGGAGAAAGCAAAGAGTTTTTTTGATACATTTTCTACGGTAATCCAGGATATTCTCCTTGTATCCGTATCGCATGACACAGAGCATATAACAAATATTGATTTTCTCGGATACATTGCAAATAGGTTTGCTTTTGTTAAAGAATCCAATTTCCGGAAAATATACAAGTTGCTCAAGAAAAAAGAAAGTGCACTATTGACAAACGCAAATCCTCATTATATACTATTAGATGGATTGTTTCAGATTAAAGAGGTGATAAGGTGAATGATTTGGTAAAAGAAAAGGTAAGACTCGTTTCAGTTTCATTAAGAAAAGATGCAAGGAGCTATTTTTTGCCCAGGCCTAACTTTAGAATAAAGCTTTTTGATGAAGTTGTCGTAGATGTAGACGGAGATTTAAAGTTTGCTACTATAAAAAGGCCTTTAGTTATAATGGATGTGAGAAGGTGGGATATAATAAGAGCAAGAAGCATTATAGGAAAAGTCGTACGTATCGCTACTTCAAAAGACTTACTATACCTCAAAAAACTGGAAGAAAAAGAGAAAGAAGCATTTCTTATCTGCAAAGGAAAAATAAAGCATTACGGCTTGCCGATGCATTTAATAGAAACAATCTGGGATGAAAAAGATAAGAAGTATATCTTTTATTTTACTGCCGACTCAAGAGTAGATTTTAGAGAGCTTGTAAAGGACCTCATAAAAACATTCAACAAAAAAATTCAATTATGGCAGGTAGGTGCAAGGGATGCAATGCGATTCTTCAGCGCATATGGGCCTTGCGGTTTGCCTCTCTGCTGCAACACATTTCTCAATGAAATAGAAAGCGTTGAGCTTGTCTATGCAAGAATGCAGAATCTCCCCCCTAATCCCACAAAGGTCACAGGCGGTTGCTGCAAGCTTGTATGCTGCTTACGTTATGAATTAGACATTGAAAATGGAAAGAATAATTAGGTTAGGTATTATTGGACAATCTGAAAGGCCGTGGGATCCGCTACCAGAGAATGTCCGGGAGATGGCTTATAGAGTAGGATATCTCGCTGCAAAAAAGAAATGGATAATTTTCTCCGGCGGCAGGGACGGCGTAATGGAAGCAGCAAGTAAAGGTGCAAAGGATGCAGGAGGAGTTACTGTCGGCATTCTACCATCTTTAGATAAAAATGAAGCAAATAGATACATAGATATCCCCATTACAACAGGATGTGGCATAGGGATACGCTCAGAGCTTATGATTCAAACAGTGGACTATGTAATAATGATAGGTGGCAAGAATGGTACGTTAAAAGAACTCTCCGCTGCATATCTCAACAAAAAACCTATTGTTATTTTGAATGGGAGTGGGGAATTTGCCGAAAAGATTAAAAAAATACTTTTTGAAGGTAAATACCTTGATTCACGCAAGAATACAGAGATTCTTTTTGCAAACACACCCGAGCAAGCAATAGATTTACTCAGCCATTCATCTAACAGCTCTTAAAAGAGAGCATTCCAGTTAATGGAAAGTGATTTTAACTTTGACAAATTTGGCTATAATTTTATAAGGCGCTGAAAAAAGTTGCTTAGAGCTACAATGGATGAAAGAAAACTTGTAAAAAAGTTGAAAGAAAATGATGCTTCGGCACAGGAATACATTATAAGAAAATATAAAGATTTTCTTTTCAATGCGGTTTTTTATATTGCAAGAAGAAGAGAAGTTGCTCAAGACGTAGTTGAAGACACTTTTATTAAAGCATTTAAAAAAGCAAAACAGTTTAGAGGAGAATCACTTTTCTCCACGTGGCTTTACCGCATTGCAATAAATACACTTAAAAACGAATTGGAAAAAGAAGCAACAAGGAATAGATTTAAGGAAAATGCAAAAGGGAGATATTCTGTAGATTATCCGGAAGAGTATTGTGAGAATAGCAGTGAAAAGAAGAAAATCATATGGAAGGGTATGGAATATATTACAGAGATTGAAAGGGAAATAATTGTTCTTGTAGATATTCAAGGTATGAGCCATAAAGAAGTAAGTGAGCTTTTGGGTATTCCTGTCGGTACAGTGAAGTCCCGTCTGTCACGTGCAAGGGAACATTTAAGAAAAGAGATTTTAAAACAGAACTTTTTTGAAGTTAATCTGTCTAAAAAGTGATGAAAGAAAAAATTTCAAGATACACTGATGGCGAAGGTAACAAGGAAGAGATGGAAAAACTCTTCAAAGAGAATAAGGAAGCAAAGGAATACTTTGATGAATTGAAAGAGATGAAAAATGTGCTTTCCGAGATGAAAGTGAATGCGCCTCCTAATATTGAAAAAAATGTATTACAGAAGGTCTGGAAAAAGCGTAAACGATTTGCATATGCCCTCATTTCATTCGCAGCAGTATTCCTTGTATCACTCCTATTCCTAAAAGTTGAAGTGCTTAATATCAATAACTCTATCCCTACATACCGGGTAGCACCGCAGAAGAATTTAGAGCTTCACCAGGCACCAAAGGAAAGTACAACCCCTTCAAAAGGGTTTGACATTACCGTAAGCAAAGATGAAGAGAATAAAATAGTGGAAATATTGAAGCAGTACGGCATTGTAAAAAAACAGAACGGAAATATATTTATCTATACTCTGGATGTTAAAAAGTTGCCGGAAGTTCTGAATAAATTAAAAGAAACAGCCAAAGTAACTAACATAAATGTAAAAGGAAAGAAAGGGCCTGTCACAATTAAGGTGAAAATCAATGCAGAGTGAATCTTGTTGCTTGCATTATTTCCTTTGACGGATAAAATATCTTTGTATGAGAAGAATATTTGGAACTGATGGTGCACGAGGTATTGCAAATAAAGAGCTTACAGTAGAGTTAGCACTCCGTATAGGGAGAGCCGCAGGGCTTAAATTCAAGGATAGAGCACCAATCCTGATAGGCGAAGATACACGGATCTCTTCACCAATGTTGAGAAACGCTACTTCGGCAGGAGTTGCAAGTGCAGGTGTGGATGTTGTTCAATCTGGTGTTATTCCGACACCTGCTGTTTCTCTTTTAACACATTTGAATGATTTTGCAGCAGGTATTATGGTATCTGCCTCGCATAATCCTGTTGAGTATAATGGTATAAAGCTCTTTGATCGTTTTGGCTATAAACTTACGGATGAAGCAGAAGAAGAAGTCGAGCAGTTTATGAAAAACACCGAAGGTCTTCCGGAAGGAGCAAATGTCGGAACGATTAATCTGCAGGATAATCTGAGGGAGCAATACATTACGCATCTTCTAAAAAGGTTCTCTATGAATCTAAAAGGAATAAAGATTGCAGTCGATACTGCTTTTGGTGCGACTTATTATACAACGCCTGAAACATTAGAGAGGCTTGGAGCAAAGCTTTTCCTGTATGGCAATACACCGGACGGAAAGAGAATCAACGTAAACTGCGGCTCTACAAATATTGATACGATACAACGCCTGACAAAGGAAACAAACGCAGATGTTGGGATTGCACATGACGGGGATGGTGATAGAGTACTTGCTGTAGATGAAAAAGGTATTCCTCTGGACGGCGATGAGATGATGCTTATCATTGCAAAGTACCTGAAGAAAAGAAATAAGCTTTTAGGAAATAAAGTTGTTGGCACGGTAATGAGCAATATGGGTGTTGAGAAAGCATTTAACAGTGCAGGAATAACGTTTTTGAGGGCAAAGGTAGGCGATCGGTATGTACTGCAGAAGATGCAGGAAAACAATGCAGTTATTGGTGGAGAGCAATCCGGGCATATCATTCTCCTTGAAGAGAGTCACACGGGCGACGGGCTCATCACAGCACTGTATTTATTAAAAGTAATGAAGGAAGAAAATGCACCTTTGAGTGAATTGAGAAAAGGTGTTGTACATTTTCCTCAGATTCTTTTAAATGTGCAAGTAGAGGATAAAAAGATTTTAAATGATCCGAAGGTACAGGATTTTATAGGTAAAGAAAAGAAGAAACTTTCCGGCAGGGGAAGGATAGTTGTACGTGCATCGGGTACTGAGCCCCTGATCCGCATTATGGTGGAAGGTGAAAATAAAAAAGAGACACTCAGAGTCGCAGAAAAAATTAAAAACTTTTTAGAGGAGGTAAGACAATGTGTGGGATAGTCGGTTACATAGGGGACAAAAAAGCGCTTCCCATTCTCGTTGATGGCTTAAAACATCTGGAATACAGAGGATACGATTCGGCAGGCGTTGCCGTGTTGGGTGACGACCTGAACGTCGTGAAAACACAAGGGCGGATAAAAGTATTAGAAGAAAAGCTTAAAGACTTCCCTTTGAAAGGTACACTGGGCATAGGACATACACGATGGGCAACGCACGGGATACCAAATGAAGTAAATGCACATCCTCATTACAGCGAAAGCAAAAACATTGTTGTCGTACATAACGGCATTGTGGAAAATTATCTTGAGTTAAAAAAGATGCTGATTAAAGAAGGACATAATTTCCGTTCGGAAACGGATACTGAAGTTATTCCTTATCTCATTGAGGAGTTCTATGATGGCAATTTGCTTGAAGCAGTGCAGAGAGCCCTGAATGTAATTGAGGGTTCTTATGCAATTGCTGTAATGGCAAAACCCGTAAAGGATAGATTTGTTGTAGCAAGAAACGACAGCCCACTCGTTGTCGGATTAGGAAAAAACGAGAACTTTGTTGCATCGGACATCACTGCACTTTTACCGTACACGCACAACATCGTTATCCTTGAAAATGGCGATACTGCAGAAATTACAAAAAAAGGGGTAAAGATATACAACAAAAAAGGCGATAAGATAGATAGGCCTGTACAAAGTGTGCAATGGAATGCAGAGGATGCACAGAAAAGCGGATTCAAACACTTTATGCTGAAGGAGATCTTTGAAGAGCCACACGTGATAAAGGAAGCAATGCGTGGCAGAATAAGAGATGATTCCATTGAAATTCCCGAGCTTGAAAATTTATCAAAAGATTATTTGAAAAGTATCAACCAGGTTTTTTTTGTTGCCTGTGGTACTGCATATCATGCAGGAGTTGTGGGTAAGTATCTGTCGGAAAAATATTTAAAGGTCCCTTCCAGGGCTGAAGTAGCATCTGAATTTCGCTACAGCGATCCTGTAATAGACGATAAAACTCTTCTCTTTGTGATAAGCCAGTCAGGCGAAACATCGGATACCTTAGCGGCTCTGAGGCTTGGCAAAGAGAAAGGGGCAAAAACAATTGGCATTGTAAATGTCGTGGGAAGTTCCGTGTCCCGTGAAGTAGATAATGTGATATATGTGCATGCAGGCCCGGAGATTGCAGTAGCATCAACAAAGGCATACGTAGCACAGGTAGAGGTTATTGGCCTTGTTATTTCTTATCTTGCAAAATCTTTGGGCAAATTATCAAAAACTTCTGAAAAAACAATTGTCGAAGAGCTAAAGATGCTTCCGGAAAAAGCACAGTCAATATTGCATTTTGCAGATGCAATTGCAGAGTTTGTTTCTAATACGACAAAAAATATTGAAGAAACATTCTATATCGGAAGGAACCTTGATTATGCACTTTCGCTTGAAGGTGCATTAAAGCTCAAAGAAATTTCATACGTACATGCAGAAGGTTATCCTGCAGGTGAATTGAAACACGGCCCTTTAGCTCTGGTCACACCAAAATCACTGATTATTGCTATCGATACGTATGCACCTCTTTATAAGAAGACCTTGAGTAACATAAAAGAAGTGAAGGCAAGAAAAGGTAAGGTACTTGCCATAGCAAGAGAAGGTTACAAAGGGATGGAAAATGTTGCTGATAAAACGTTCTATGTTCCTAAAACGATTCCTGACCTTTCACCTATCATTTCTGTTATACCTTTGCAACTCATTGCATATTATACGGCAGAGTCAAGAGGTCTGGATATTGATAAGCCGCGCAACCTGGCAAAATCTGTAACAGTTGAGTAAGCGCCTGTAGCCTAATGGATAAGGCAGTGGCCTCCGGAGCCGCAGATAGGGGTTCGATCCCCCTCAGGCGTACCAAT
>CAYONU010000038.1:0-10782 GCA_964405445.1 uncultured Caldisericales bacterium
CTCCCCACAAGAAATCTTCCGGAAACTCTACGCTATGCATTTAAATTACCTCCTTCAATTTTCAATTTGTATTACGTCATAACACTTAATAGCATAATACAAATCTTTATAAAAATCATTCAATTCATTTTTTATTGTATCTATATTCTCATTTTTGTAAATAGTATGAATTGAGTATGTACTATTAAAAAGGAAATTTCGGCAAGTTGTTGCATATTAGGGGCGAATACCTTAGCTTTGTTGGGGGACTTTATACAAAATATGAAGAAGTTTTGGAAGTAATGGGAAAAGACTCAACCCTCCCTTATTTTTGTCTGGCGAAGCCGAGGTCTAGGGCAACGGCGATATTCCTATTACCAAATTTTTATTAATTAGGATAAAATCTCTTTCCGTATAAGTGGCATTCACTCCTATGAGTTTTACTTTTGCATCAGTTACAGCTAAAAATGTTTGATCCTTCATGAATTTATTTAAAGAATCAGAAAGCCTCATATCCGCAGGAATATTTATTGCCCCACTTATAATAAAAGATGCAGTGAGGATTAAAACACGTATCTTTACTGTATTTGGCCCTATCCCCATTGTATACCTCCTTATGCTACTGGGAAAATCTTGTCAGGCTCTTCTAAGATTCCTTTTATTTTATTCAGGAAGCTTGAAGCATAAATTCCCGTGATGAGTCTTTGATCAAAGGAAATTGTAATGTACAATATCTTTCGTACTTCTATTTTTTTGTGTCTCACAGAGAGCTCGTCTTGCACAGAACCTATCCCAAGAACTGCAACTTGTGGGTAGTTTATAATTGGGTTGAAGAAAAATACGTTACTTAGACTTAAATCAACAATACTAAACGTGCCTCCACTGACATCAGATATTGAAAGTGTTCCTGTTTTTGCTTTTTGTGTAAGGGCTTTTCGCTCTTTATATATTTCATATACCTCTTTTTTATCCACACTCTTAATTACAGGCACTATAAGACTTTTTTCAGTGAATACGGTAAAGCCGATATTTATATCTTTATAGGAAATTATTTCATCCTTACCTGCACAACTGTTTAGTGCTGGAAAATAAGGCAAAGACAGAGCTACTGCTTTAATTAGTATATCTAAAATCTTGATCTCTTCATTTTCTCTTGAAAAAGCATTTCTCTCTAAAAGCTCATTTAATAGGGTAATATCTACTTTTATTACTTCCGTAACATGCACTGTTGATTGAACACTTTTCCATATATGCTCTTTAATTTCTTTCTGTACACCAGTTATAGGAATTCGTTCTCTCACTGTGAGTTTTACTTTTTCTTGTAGAATATTTTGAGGTGCAGAAAAGTTAGATTTTGAATCTATCACCGCAATAACTGTATCCGAAGGCACCTCTTCTCCTTCCTTTACAAGTATTTCTTCAATTCTGCCTGATGCAGGGGACTTGATGTCAAAAATAATTTTCTTTGTAGTTCCTTCCGCAAGAACATCTTGTTCTTTTACTCTATCGCCCAATCCTTTAAACCATTTTACAATGGTGATTTTATTGATTTCTTCACTTATTTTAGGTGCTTTGACTTCTATTTTCATTAATTTCCTTTAAATTTAAGAAATTAGGAGGCAGGCACTCAACCTGCCACCATTCTCTTATCTTTTTTTTGCTTCTTTCTGTTTCTTCCTTACACTGGGTGGAACATAATATCTTCTTTTCTTAAGTTCTGAATACAATCCTTCTTTAATACATTCTCTCTTAAATCTTCTGAGAAGATCATCCAGAGATTCATTTCCTCTTTTATGTACATTTGCCACAGCATCTCCTAACTCCTTTTGAAGTCAGAATCTCGCCTCCTTTCAAATTAAACTTCTTCTCCTAAGTTTACAGATTTATTGTTATGTGTCAAGTTCATGTAAGAAACTAACCTTCTTTAAGCTCGTACAAATTTCCTGAGGGATCTTTAATGAAAGTAAGTGTATCCCTTCCTTTTCTTTCTTTTTCATAAACACTGAGTCCAAATTCTTTTGCTGTATTTACAACTTCTTTTCTATTCTTTATGGCTAAAGCAATATGTGCCATACCTATATTATTTGCTTTTTCACCGATGAATACTTCTATATACCCATTTTCCAGTGCATATAGGTAAACTATAAAATCCTTTTTTATGCCAAATATTTCTTCTGCTAAATTAGATTTAAGCGTATACTCTCTTACTTTCTTGAGTTTTAAAATTCCTTCAAAGAAGAGATGTGCCTCTTCCGATTTTTCCATTTGTATCGCAACGTGCAATAGCTTCATTTTTATCCCTCCATTCTAAGAACTATCAAATTATACCCATTTTTCTACAAAATCCAACATTGTTTAGAAATTTGATTCTTTGTATATTTTACTATAATGTTTGTAGTATGGAAATAACAAAAGAGGATTTTGAGAAACTTGTAGTAGAATCTTTAAATGAAATTCCTGATTATTTTAAGAAGCATATTGAAAATCTCGAATTCATTGTAATGGATTATCCAACAAAAGCAACATTAAAAAGAATGCATCTTTTAGGCAGAGGTACATTGCTTGGTTTATATGAAGGGATCCCCATAGTAAAAAGAGGACCAGGATATCAGGGGGTACTACCAGACCGTATTACTCTCTTTAGATATCCTATTCTTTATGAAGCAGAAAGGGAAGGAGTAACTCCTAAAGAGAAAGTCAAAAAGGTGTTGATGCATGAAATAGGCCATTACTTTGGATTATCTGAAGAAGAGCTGAGGAAGAGAGGTATTTATTAATGAAGTCTTTCATTAAGAAGGCGTTTTTATTAGTATTCACAATGCTACTCATATTTTCTCCATCTGCAGTGCTTAAAGAAGCAAGTCATACTTCGCATAATACGATACTTCCTATGCAGAAAAGATACGGCTCAATGGACTTTTTGAAGAGCGGAGCGGGTGTAAAGACACAGTATGTTACACATCCATCTAATATAAAAGGACTATACATTACAGGATGGACTGCAGGTTCATCGCATTTCGATGCGTTCATAAAAGTTGCAAAAGAGACGGAAATAAATACATTTGTTATTGATGTAAAAGATGCAACAGGCTATATTTCATATCAATCAAACGTACCATTATCACAGCGAATACATTCGTCTAAAAGCAAAATAAAAAACATTCAAAAAGTTGTTTCGCAATGCAAAGAAAATGGCATTTATCCTGTAGCGCGTATTGTTGTTTTTAAAGACCCTGTGCTTGCACGACACAGGAAAGATCTTGTAATAAGAAAAACAAACGGAACTATTTACTATGATAGAAGTGGCCTTCCATGGGTCGATCCGTATTCAAAAACAGTATGGAAATATAATGTAGATGTAGCAATTGAAGCAATCTCAATGGGTTTTGAGGAAGTCCAATTTGATTATGTGCGTTTCCCTGCTGTATCTTCATCCGCAAAACTTATGTATCCTCATAACAAAAATCACATTTCAAAGGAAGATGATATTCAAGCATTTCTAAAGTATGCAACGGGAAGAATTCATAAATACGGGGTAAAAATTGAAGTGGATGTATTTGGGTTAGTACTTTCGGCAGAAAATGATTTAGGCATAGGACAGAAACTTGAAAAAATAGCAGCTCATGCAGACTATGTTTGCCCGATGGTATATCCATCACATTATTGGAAAGGGAGTTATGGGATTGAAGATCCGGATGCACATCCGTATGAAACAATATCAAAGTGTATAAAGGATGGTAAAAAACGGCTTGCTGTGATTAATTCAAAGTGTATACTCATACCGTATCTACAGGATTTTACACTCTATCACCATTATGGGGTAAAAAAGATTCAGCAGGAAAAAAAGGCTCTGTATGACAATGGAGTTAAACAATGGTTTATGTGGAATGCAGCAAATGTATATACAATAGGAGCGTTGGAGAGAATACAACATTAGACTTTTGCATTTTTCCTAATTTGGTGTAGAATGTATCAAGAAGGTGTGAGAGAAGATGAAAATACGGGACGCTGTAGTTGCAGGTGCTTTTTATCCTGCAGAAAAAGAAGAAATAAAACTGGCAATAAGGCAGTATACATCTAATGCTCCTCTATATAAACTTCCTAATATAAAAGCAATTGTTTCTCCACATGCAGGTTATATATATTCTGGACCTGTTGCAGGGTACAGTTATCATCAGCTAGATAATCTGGATAATAGTAAGCATTGGACAATTTTTTTGATAGGCCCCTCCCATTATGCTTATTTTGTAGGAGCATCAATAGGGTTATTTGATGCTTATAAAACCCCTTTAGGTATTGTTAATGTATCCAAGATTGCAAGGCAGCTCCTCTCCGAGGATGATTTCCATTTTATACTAGAAGCGCATATTGAAGAGCATTGCCTCGAGGTAGAATTACCATTTTTACAATTTATGCTTCCGCACTTTGAAATAGTTCCTATTATTACAGGAGATATATCTCCTCAATATCTTGCTGATGTGCTCGACAAATATATCACTGAAAACTCTCTTATTGTTATAAGCTCTGATTTAAGCCATTATCACCCTTATGATGTGGCAAAAAGTATTGATAGTCATTGTAATAAAGCAGTAGAAAAGCTTGATTTAAATGAAATGTCTCTATGTGAGGCATGTGGAAAAACAGGTATTGCCACTGTGATACATCTTGCAAAGAAAAATGGATGGAAGAGCAAAGTACTCAAATATGCAACAAGTGGAGATACCGCAGGGCCAAAAACACAAGTAGTCGGGTATGGCTCTTACGTTTTTTACAAGGAGTAGTATTATGGAGGAAAGGCTCCAAAAAATTCTTTTAACAGTCGCAAGAGACGCTATTAGATACTACCTCAGAAATAGAAAAAAGATTACTATTTCAAGGTCGGATTTTTCTATGCCCGAGCTATGGAAGGACAGAGCCACCTTTGTAACACTCACAATAAATGGTCAACTAAGAGGTTGCATTGGTTCAATCATTCCTATACAGCCTTTAATTGTTGATATTTCTGATAATGCAGTAAATGCTGCATTCAGAGACCCTCGTTTCTATCCTCTCACAGAGAGGGAGCTTCCTTTTATAAACATTGAAGTATCGATTCTCACTGTTCCCGAAGCATTGGAATTTTCTTCTCCCAAGGAAATGCTCGGCAAGATACGTCAGGGTATTGACGGTGTGATTATTAAAAAAGGATTCTATCAGGCAACTTTTTTGCCACAGGTATGGAAAGAATTACCAGACAAAAGAGCATTTTTTACACATCTCTGTCTTAAGGCCGGGTTAAGCAGTAATTGTTTTAGAATGGAAGGACTCAAAGTTTTCACATACCAAGTTGAAGCATTTTCTGAAGAAGATTTCAAATAAGGATATATAATTGTAATCTCTTTTTCTTTTGCATTCCATTCGATGCTCCCACCGATATTTTCCACAATAAAACGTAAAGGTAGGTACGTTCTTGAATGGATAATTAACGGATGAACCCCTTCGTTTTTATCTATTGGTACTTCCTTTCCGTTTACTGTTCCTTTATTTTTGCCAATAAAAAGGTGTATCTCTACACCATTTATTAAAATTGTTACTTCTTCGTTTGTTTTATTCCAAGAAATTTTCCCTCCCAATGATTCTATAATTGCTCTTACAGGAAGAAGTGTTCGTCCATTTTTGATGATTGGGGCAGTATCAATCGCTTTCTTTATGGAATTAATGTATAAGTATTTTTTTTCTATGAAAAGTTGCAGTTTTGATGGAGGGAGTGGAGAGTAAACAATAATGACGTTCTTTGCTGTTTTATTGCCCACTTCATCTTCTGCCATTATGTTTATAATATTTTTTCCTATTTTCAGTTTTATGAACTTTGTGCAATTCGTTTGTTTTTGCTTCTCGTTATTTATATAAAGATTTGCTGCATTAGAAGCTTTTATGTGCAATTTTATGAATAGATTTGGAGTGTAGGAAGGCACATTACTTATAGACAGTTTTGGAGGTACAATATCTATTCTTTCAAGATTCAAGTTGATTTGTGTATCTTTATCAATTTTTATATCCTTTTCTATATTTTTGAATCCCTCCTTTTTTATCAATATATGATGATTCCCTATAGTTACGGGAATGGATAGAGGCGTAGTGAGATTTGTACTTTTGCTATCGATACTGAGCGATGCTCCGGGAGGTATCGTGTTTAATGTAAGAATGACTTTCCCATTAGAATATGATTTTGTAAAAAAGGCAGTTAAAATGTTAGAGTTCATATGTAACGGTTCACTGCTTCCTATGCCTCTCAGGATAACCTGAAAACTATTTATATAGTCTGGTATCTTGATTGTATCCTTTAACGGATCATTCTTTGTAAGCTTGCAGGAAACGATCTTTTTCCAAATAATATTTCCATTGTTGCCGAGCTCTTCTTGCAATGTAAAATAGGGAATATCTATTATTCCATTAGCAACAGATATTTCCAAGTTTTGCCCTTCTATTTTTGCAGAAGCAACTATTTTTACAGGGACGACTTGTATATCTTCTATTTCGCCAAATGCTTTTCCGCTGTTTGTGAATAACTGCATATGAATGTTCAGATTTTTTTCAGAAGGAGGTATCTGTACATATAATGTAGCGGATTTGCCCCTGCCTATGTTCTGCCCAATCTCTACTGGATTGATGTCCGATTCGGGTTGAGAAAAAATAGCTGTTAAAGAAAAATCCTTTTCCCATTGTGCATCCCCATTATTTGTTACTGTTATTGGAATTATTGAGACTTTCCCCTGTGGGACAAAAAATGTGATTTTTCTACTTGCAAACTCGGATGAAAATTTCTTAACTTTGCCAAACCAACGTGTGTATATTTTAACGAAGTTATAATTACCGCCAATGTACACTCCATTGTCCTTGTAATATCCGCCTATATATGGTGTATATAGATATAATGCAGCAGTAGCTTTATTTTTTGGAGTGACTGTATTGTCAATATACTTGGGGTTATCAAGTGTCTTGTGTGGATTACCTACTTTCCAACCATACTTTTCTGCCATAAAGTCAAAAGCATCCCTTAAAAGTTTTGTCCCATTGTTTACCTGATTCATAAATGTTGAAGGCTTTCTGCATCCCATTGCAAAGTCCAGAGCATATTTATTGTACCTCGTTTTTGTAATTAAGCCCTCTTCTTTTTGAATAGTTGTTATGATGACTTTAGGGTTTATTTTATACTTTTGAGACGCGCTAAATATAATTTGTGCTGCTGTCTCTCCATTTTCTTTGTACCGGGGAAGCACTGATCCATGCTCTCTTAAAAAGTTATCTATTTCTTTTAAACTCATACTATTAAAATCCGTAAAATCAAGATTAGTAATCAAAAAGTTCTTGTTAAAATTGACATTTTCCGCATAAGCATTTGGTATGCAACCAAGAATGAAAATCATTAAAATAATTATAATAAGAATTTTTTTCATCTATAGGTATCAGGATCTTTAAAGAACAAGGAAGCTATAAACATAATTGCCATAGGGATTATCCCAAAAAAGGCAATGCTCGATGTAATGCTTTTTATGAGTGCCCCAAGCTCTGGCAGTATAAACCCTCCGAGGTTTGCTGCAATAAGAACAATAGCACTACCCACTCCTGCAAATCTAATACCAATTTTTGAGTATGCGCTGGGGAGATGCACGCCGAGGGGATACATAGGGAAAAGAGCAAACCCTAAAACAATGCCGTCTATAGCAAAAGCAGGAAAACTTGAAAGCTTCGGAATAATAAGCAGCATTGCAATGCAAATAAGAGGAAGCGTAAGAAGAAAAATTTTTACCTTTTTTATACGATGGCTTATATTTGGTATAGTCTCTGCTCCAATGAGACATCCTAATAGAATCATACTGTTCACAACGCCGGCCTGAGTAGGTGTAATGCCTCTAAATTTAACAAGAATAGCTGGATACCAGCCTGCAAGCCATGCAAAAACACCTATATCTAAAAATGCAATAATGCAAAGAACCACCACTGCTTTTTCAGAGAATATAATTTCCATTCCTTCAGAGAATGAAGGTCTCTTAAACGTTTTTATATGCCGGGGGAACTTATGCATTCTTATAATAATTACATATAAAAGTGCAAGCGCCGCAGTGATTATGCCAAATATCAATAATACATTAAATAATCCAAGCTTTTTTACCAGAGGATATGTGATAAGGAATGCAATAATCTCT
Organism: uncultured Caldisericales bacterium; assembly: GCA_964405445.1. Lineage (GTDB taxonomy): Bacteria > Caldisericota > Caldisericia > Caldisericales > Caldisericaceae > CAJXKN01. The sequence goes on from CAYONU010000038.1 coordinate 8,166, forward strand.
CCTGCAGCAAGGGATGCAGTAAATCCCGCAATAAGTGAAGCTGCTTTCTCTTTTTCAAATAGACGATACGTAAGAGGTGCCCAGGACGGAAAACAGAAAGCTGCACTTATTGAGAATATCATCTGTATTGCAAGAAGAGCGTAAAAGTTTTTAATAGCAAACGGTCTTATAAGAACTGTCACTGCTACTAAAAGAGCTGTGATGATTGTTGTTTTTTTGGTATCTCTATCAGCAAGGCTTCCCACAAAATAAGAGAGAATAACAAGCATTATAGGCGGAGACGAGATAAATAATGCAAGTAGAAACCCGGAAACTTTGTATGTAGGTTCAACAACAGATCCAAGAAGCGGTCCCCACATAAACCAATTGAAACCTATAAGTGCAGTAACAATTGCAAATGATGCATACGCAAGGACACTGAATTTATTTGTAGCATTTCCTTTTTCCATATCTACCCCCTTCATTTCTCATAATTATAAAAAGTATGGACTTTTTGCTTTTAGTAAGAAACTTTATCAATGCCTGAACAACCTTTTGGATGTAAGTATCAATGAAGTATTTGCCTTTTCGCATGCAGAGATAGACTCATTGTCTCTTTTAGAGCCACCAGGTTCAACGAAACACTTTATCCCGTTTTCTATGCCCATTTGTACAGAATCTGGAAATGGAAAAAATCCATCTGATATCATAACCGAGCCTTTAACTTTATGTCCAAATTCTTTTGCTTTTTCTATTGCTATCTTTGCTGAATCTATACGGCTTGGCTGTCCTGCCCCCAAGCCTATGAGCATACCATCCCTTACAAGAATTACAGCATTAGATTTTGTATGCCTTATCACTTCAAGGCCAAATTTTGCATCGCTTATTTCTTCAGCAGAGGGAATTCGAGAAGTAACACATTTCAATTCTTTATATGGAATGCCCAAATCTGATTCCTGAATGAGCACTACGCCGTCCAGTACTCTCCACTCTCTTTCAGAAGAGAATGGAGCAAATTCAACTAATGAAGCACTTTTCTTTTTAAAGAGTTTTTGTGCTTCTTCCGTGATTTTCCTCGCAGATATTATGTCCCAAAAGTGTGGCTTTATAGCTTTTGCAAGAGCTAGATCTATTTCGCCATTAATACAGAGCACGCCACCAAAAGCTGATTTTGGATCACCTGATAATGCTTGCTTAAATGTTTTCACCGGATCTTCGCTGAATTTTGATACTCCACAGGGATTGGTATGTTTCACAACCACTGTACTGCCATCCCCACAACTTGCTGCGATTCTTGCTGCAGCTATGAGATCTATGTAATTGTTGTAGGAAAGTTTTCCGCGAATAACGTTTAGTTCGTTAAGGAAAGATGGCTTATTTGCAACCTTTCCCACCCAGGCATGCTGATGTGGATTCTCACCATATCTAAGTTCATGTATTTCTTCAGTAGCAACCTGAAAAGGAGAATTAAAAAGATGAGAAAGGATATTTGTATCGTATCTAATAACTGTCTCCATTGCTTCTTTTGCAAATTCACGCCTATCATCAAGGCTCTGAGGATATTTTCTGAGAAACTTCCCGTATTGTTCTGGAGAAGAAATAATTGTAACTCTCTTATAGTTCTTAGCAGCAGCACGGATGAGTGCAACGCCGCCGATGTCAAAATTTTCAATCATCGTGTCTACCCCTTTTGATATGGAAGAGCCAAATGGATAAAGGTTTACCACAACAAGATCAAAATGGTCTCCTTCCGGTGTAAGTATCATTTCAAATACTTTTTCATTTAAGGTTTTGACACGCCCTCCTGCAAGTTGAGAAAACCCTGTTATTTCCGATAATTTATGTATTTTGATACCTTTCTCGGATAACTGCTTTGCTGTCCCTTCTGTTCCGTAGAGCTCAAACCCTAATTCCAAAAGTGACAATGCAAATGAATCAATTCCTTCTTTATTACTTACGCTCAAAAGTGCCTTCAAACTATTCACCTCCAAAAAATATTCTGTTTCTATAATATCCATATTTTTGTTTTTATCAAGCCTACGAATTGAATTACTAAAAATCTGCATAAATAGTGTGTATGGGAAATCTTGAAAACTTTTGGGGATAATAAATAGATTATCTATAATTGCCTTAGCAGATCATTTAGAAAGTATACTTAATTATGTAATTGCTCAGTTTAAGTTCTTCTGTTTGTCTTGTTCTATCTTCCAGCTTACAAGAAAAAGGATACCCACTATGAGGAACGGTGCACCTGAAACAAGTACAGCAAAAGGTTTGTTTCTCCCTGCAGTAGAATAGGCGAAAACGCATAGTGCAATAGAAAAAGTAGCAATAAGGATTCCGCCAATTTTCTCAAACCATATTGCAATTATTATGCTTGAAATGATAAGAGCTACAAGCACTGTTAACATAATCCCTTCGCCAGTAATTTTCTCTTTCCCTACAAATGCCTCGCTAATGAAAGTAAATATCCAGAGTATCCCGAAGACTAAAGCTAACCAACGGGCAGTTTTACTTACCCGATTCTTTGAACGGTAGTTTTTCATATTTTTTCCTCCCTATATAGTTTAGCATAATAATAAATTAAAAAAATACACCTTCATTAATACCGAAGATAGTGTACTTAGCTATGTATAGC
>CAYONU010000039.1:0-10662 GCA_964405445.1 uncultured Caldisericales bacterium
ATTATCTTTACATAATGTTTCGTAGAGTTTTCTCGTACCTTTGCAAGAATTTTGTTCATTCCATTTATTCCTTTTTGTCACATTATAACAAGGTGAAGTTGAAAAACAAAGGAGCTTTCAAAAAGCTCCTTTTCTAACTTGATTCTCTTTGCCTATAGGAAATTAGACTGGTGCACCAAGGTTTTCAGCTTCCTTGCCCAATCCTAACTCAAACAGACGCATTTTTGTAGGTATCCCTTCCTTAGACCAACCCCTTGCAGTGTAATAATCATCAAGCATCCGCTGAAGTTCTTTTTCTGTCACATAGTTACCTTTAGACACGCCATTTTTGATCGGTTCATGTGTAACACGGTAAGGGAGATAATCATCTTTTCTGTCGAGACCTTCGCGCACGTTAATAAGCCTATCTAAATTATAAATTCTTTCTCCTATATCCATTATCCAGCTGACTGTGTAATCAACGCCTGTTACTGCTTTTATGCCATCCAATAATCCTTCAATCCAGAAGAGACTGCGGGAGAATTTGCACACTCCAAGTGCATCATAGATACTCATGAAGTCTTCACCCGTCTTTACTTCATATCCCTTGTGCTCTGCAGAAAGCCTGTCGACATTCTTCATCTTCCAGAAAGAGCCTGTTAGTTCTGGTGCATAGATGCCGCCCGTTAGATGACAGGCACCTCGTACAGATACAGCTTCAGCAAGAGCCATACCTTTTAACCCTCTTATATCATATGCAGGTGGTTCTAGTCCTTTTATTTCAAGTGCGAATTTTTCGGATCCTTTACCTAATTTTTCCGCAGCACGTTTTACCCCATCTGCAAGTAGTTCTCCAAGCTTACCTTTTCTTTCTACAAGTTCTTCCATTGCTTCTATTGCTGCATCTTCATTACCAAATTTTAAATCAATTCCATCTGTGTCATCTCTTGTTAGTAACCCTCTTTGATATGCTTCCATTGCCCAAGCAAGTGTAACACCTGCAGAGATCCCGTCAACACCTGCCCTATCACATATTTCATTGAGTTTTGCAGTTACTTCTATATTGTCTATCCCGAGATCGCTGCCCAAGGAATAAAGCAATTCATACTCAACACCTTCTACTCGTGTCCCTGCATACTTACCTTCCTTAATGACAAAGAACCTACCGCAGGGTTTTGTGCAATTGGGGCAAGGATGTAGTTTCTCTGTATATTTTGGTGACCAATAATATGGGTCAAGAGGGGATTTGCCACCTTTGTGTTTTTCAAAGCTTTCCTCAAAAACGCTTTCCTGCCAGTTTTTTACAGGAAAAACGCCTCTCTCTTTGTTAATCCATTCATAGAATTCGCCAGAGCCGTAAGCCATATCTAACTTTTGTGCTTCCGAGCCATTAATTGTTTTGTTCCACCTACTGATTGCTTTTCTGAGTAGATCTTTATCTGCGTATTCTATATTACCTGTGCCTTTTACGGCTATGGCTTTGAGAAGTTTGCTTCCCATAACTGCACCGCCGCCAGCCCTTGCTGATTGCCTCTCCTCAAAGTCTATGTCAGCAATGCGCAGGAGCTTTTCTCCTGCTATGCCTATTGCACAGGTTCTAAAATCTTTACCAAGCTCATTCCTTAAGATTTCCTGTGTCTCCACTGTATCTTTACCCCAGAGATTGGTTGCATCTCTTATCACTACTTTACTGTCTTCTACATATAGATATACAGGTTTATTACTCTTTCCGCTTATTACAATTCCGTCAAAACCAGCTTTTTTCAATGCAACACCGAGATATGCACCACTTACACTTCTGCCAAATGCGTTTGTTTCAGGCGATTTAAATGTTACGGTTGTTTTTGAAGCTGTAGGGAGGCCTGTTCCCACTAAAAGGCCCGGTACAATGATAAGTACATTCTCTTTAGACAAAGGATCTACTTTAGGTTTTAAATTATCAAAGAGTAACCGCGTTGCGATACCCAATCCTCCCAGATAATTTCTATACATCTCATCCGGAATAGACTGTACTGAAATCCGCTTTTCGGATAAATCCACAAACAATACTTTCCCATTGATTCCATTCATGCCTACCTCCTACCTTTCTATAAAATTTTTGAGAAGCTTTACTGCATTCTCTGTATCATTTACGTCTATCGTTTCGCCTGGTGTATGAATATAACGAGTAGGAATAGATACAGCGCCTGTCTCCACACCGGACTTTGTCATTTGCATTGCATATGCATCCGTTGTACCTGCTGTAATTACTTCCAATTGATAAGGAATGTTGTTCTTTTTTGCTTTTTCTATAATATTTTCCCTTATCTTTTTCGAAGTAATCATCCCACTGTCCATAACTTTAACAGTAGGTCCTTTCCCTAAGGAAAGTGAGACTCTCGGACATTCAGGTGTATCACCTACGTCAGTTACGTCAATTGCTATTCCAATATCAGGGGTAATTTCATATGAGGATACTTTTGCTCCTTTTACTCCAATCTCTTCTTGGACTGTAAACACAGCATATAAATCATAATTCATTCTTTTTCGTTTTAATTCCTTCAAGAGTTGAATAACAACAGCACATCCAATCCTATCGTCAAGTGCAGGAGCAATAATATGTGCACCATTTACATAGAACGTAGGTTTATATATTCCTTCAGTGCCAATACTAACAAGCTTCTTTGCATTTGCTCTGCTTGTTGCACCAATATCCACATACAATTTTTCAATTTTCGGCTCTTTCATTTCCCAGGGCATATCTTTATCTTCATAGTAGACAAATCCCTCTGCTCCTCCTTCAAAAACAATTTTTTGTCCTACAAGGAATGATTTGCGTAGCCCGCCTATTTCACCGATCCTCAAAAAACCATTTTTATCAATATCCGTAACAATTACACCTATCTGGTCCGTATGCGCTGCAAGCATTAATGATTCTCCTTTGCCCTTAATATGTGCAACAAGATTTCCGAATTTGTCCTCTCTTAGTTCGTCTACTTCTTTTGAGATCTCCTTTTTTATCAGCTCTTTGACTTTTTCTTCTCTTGAAGAAGGGCCAAAAGCATAAACAAGTTTTTCTAATAATTTTTGCATTGCTTGCCTCCTTATAATGTTTCAAGAAATTTAGATAATAATTTTTCCGTATTTAAATAATCCTCCTTAAAAAACAGTGATACTGGAGAATGAATGTAACGTACAGGAACTGCTACAACTAAAACTTTTACACCTTCTTTTGTTGTCTGGATTCTATAGGAATCTGTCCCTCCTGCAATAACCTGTTTAAACTGATACGGAATATTATTATGCTTTGCTACCGAAATGAGTTTGTTTCTTAACTCTGCATCAGTAATAACCCCTCTGTCTTTTATTGTAACAACTGGCCCGCTCTTCAATCTGCTGCATTGCAAATGTTCTTTTACCTCAGGTAAATCATTGGAAATCGTTCCTTCCATAGTAATTGAAATATCGGGTGTATATTTATAGGCGCCCACAGCAGCGCCTCTTAAACCTATCTCTTCTTGTGTTGAAAAAAGCGCAATAACAGGAAATTTATAATTCTTTTTCAGTAATTCTGCTACAATGGCACATCCGAGCCTATCATCAAAAGCTTTCCCTATGAATACATTTTCTTCAATTTCTTCGAAATTAGTATCAAATGCAACAAGATCTCCTAGTGATACCAAACTCTCCGCTTCTTTCTTGTCTTTTGCCCCTATATCAATGTACAGTTTTGAAGATTCAAAAGTATTTTCAAATTCATCCTTTTTTTGTAGATGGATAGCTTTTGCCCCAATAACACCTTTAGTTTTCTTCACGCCTATAGTGACTCTCTTTCCCATAAGTACTCTATCGTCTATACCACCTATTTTTTTGAACCTCAAAAATCCTTTTTCCTCAATATGATCAATAATAAGGCCCACTTCATCCATATGGGCGTTAAGCATCACTTTTGGGCCTTTCTTGTCCATTCCTTTCAATGCAATGAGATTTCCAAGTGTATCTTCCTCAATTTTCTCCACATATCCTTTTATCTCATTTTTTAATATTGTAGCTATTTCCCTTTCATCACCTGAAACACCAAATGCATTACTAAGATTCTTTATAAGCTCAATACTATCCATATAGTGCCTCCATAAATGATTCATCTATTTCTTCTATAAATAGTGAAAGAAGATTTACCGTATTGTCTATATCCCCCGGATCTATTACTTCAACAGGTGTGTGCATATAGCGCTGAGGAATACCTATGACACTCACAGGGATACCTTTTTGCACTATTTGAATTTCGGTAGCATCCGTACCTGAGAATACACCCACCTCTTTTTGTAGAGGAACGTTGTATTTCTTTGCTATTTCAATAATTTTTCTGTTGATGGTTTTATCGATCGAAGGGCCTATAAAAATAACAGGACCTTTGCCTATTTCAGATGCTTCTCTATCAGATACATCAGGGGATGTACCGTGCGTTACGTCAATTGCAATAGCAAAGTCAGGCTTTATTTTATACGTAGATGTAACGGCCCCTAATCCTGTTATCTCCTCCTGCGATGCAAAATGACCTACAACGTTAGTGAAGGGTATTTTTCTTTTCAGCCTTTTTAATACTTCAATAATTGTATATACACCGATTCTGTCATCCAAAGATTTATTTGAGATAAATTTATTAAGATGGATAAACTTAGGAGAAAAAGTAACACTACTTCCAATAGGCACAAGCTCCTCGATATTTTTCTTTTCCATACCACAATCAACAAATAACTTGTTAAAAGGAACTGCTTTTTTTGTGTCTTTTTGAGTTTCCAAATGATATGGCTTAAGCCCAATAATACCTTTCAACTCTTTTCTTCCATGTACATATACAATGGAGCCTGGCAAAACTTTTGGGTCAATACTCCTTGAATGGATACGTAAAAACCCTTTTTCGGTAATACCTGTTACAAATACTGCTACTTCATCTAAATGAGCATCAAGCATAAGGCTACATTTACCTGGGTTACCTTTCTTTAAGGCATAGATGGAACCATTGTTTAAGGCCTTGATTTCATCTACATAATTAGACAATTCTCTCTCTATTAACGGATGAAGATTTACTTCTTCTGCTGTAGCAGCAGCAACATTAGTTAATGCTTCAACAAGTTTTTCGTTCATAATACCTCCTAAAGAGATTCTTCAAAAAATTCTACTATCTTTCCTACAACGAATGGCAATAAAAGGGCGGTAGTAGTGTGAAAAGACGGTAACCATACAATTGGTGGATTACCTACTGCACTTCTGAATTCTTCTATACCTATTCTTGGTATAACGAGATCAGCAGCGCCGTTAATCATAAATATTTTTCTGGGAGAGTTGAACTTTGCATATGTTAACGGATCTATAAGAAACCATTCTTCATCACTGCTTGGTGGCTCTAAAACAGTGTGGGTCTCCCATACTTTTTTAATGTAACTATGAAAAACTGCATCCAACTGATCAAAGCTTTTCCCATCACCGTTATGCCTTCTTATGTATGCATACTTTAAACTAATGCCTTTAATTCCTTTGATTACTATATAGTGTAGCCCTCCACCGCCTGCAATTGGTACACCTACACTAAATCTTTTGTCAATTCCCATAAGTGTATTTAGTACAACTGCTCCTAAACTTACACCAGTGATACCGATAGACTTGACACCCATACTTTCTAAAAAATCTGCAAGTAGCCTGAGATCCACAATAGCTTGTTTGTATGATTCAAAATTCTGCTTCGGGTTCGTTGTAAGGAAAAGATCTCCAGATTTATGCCCTTTCGGAGTACGCTCTAAGTGATAAGGAAATGTAAAGTTGATTGCACAAAAATTATGTGAGACAAGGTATAGGGAAATGACTCTCTGAGTAAGTCTTGTCTTTTCATGAAGACAATGTAAAACAACAACAGCCCGCTTGGGTTCAGTGCTTGGTTTATACACGTAGGCAATAACTTTATTATTCCTTGGATACCTTGTTTCTATTAGGCTATTATATGCAAGCTTAACGACTTCATAATCTTTGTGTTCCTCTATAGGGTCTACTGTGAATGTACTACCCTCTGAAGGTCTTTTATGATCAAATATATCTGTGCCCATTTATTTTTTAGAAATTGTGAGTTGCACATTGGCAACACCAACCTTTATAATAGAGTCTCCATTTAGTATTTTCTTAATAGTTAACGTATTTACTCCATTTACTGGAATCTCCATAAGTACTGCTTCTCTGTCGGGGCGCAACTGCGGAGAACTGTAAAGAAGCTTTTTATCGCCATAAATCTTAACAGTTGCATAGTCATTCTTGTCGTTAGTTATAGGTGAGTCATCTGTTGCACTCAAAAGGAAACGAAAAGAATTGTATCTATCATCCAAATTATACTTAAAATACTCTGTTCCACTACCCTCAAATAGCAGAGCATCTTGATAAACCTGTCCTTTTATAGTGGCAAAGCGTATACCAGAGAGTATCTCATTGTACGAAGAACCAATGTTCATAAAAGAACCATCTGCTTGCTCTTCAAGCTTTTCTGGTAAAAAGGGCAATTCAGATAGAGATGTACTATTTCTTTCTTTGCTTCCTAAAATAACAGTATTGTCCTCTACATTATAACTTACAGGAAGCTTAAGAATGCTAGCCACATCTCTTATTGCAATATACGTACGACCATCATATATAAACGGTTCAAATTTTACTGGTATCTGTATGCCATTTTTTATAATTTTTATGTTCCTGTAAGAGATTTGCACTTTCACGTCCTTAAGAGAAGCATAGGCTACAGCAGTAAATGATGCAACAATACACATTATTAGTATTACAATCAGTATTTTTTTCATTACTTTTCTTTTTTGCATAGCAAGGTGCGCTGTGCTAATTGCCCCCTTTCATTATATATTCTACAAGAACGGACAAAAAATTCAAGCTTTTCAAATTCTTAGAAGAAAATAGACAATTCTCTTTTAGCATCTTCCTTTGATGAAGATGCATGCACAACATTTTCAGTGAGAAAAGGAGAGAAATCGCCGCGTATGGAACCTGCCTGCCTTTTCTCAGGGTGAGTTTCACCAACAACTATTCTGCAGTTCATCACAGCTTCTTCACCCCTTATTTTTAGCATTACTATGGGTCCGGAAGTTGTATAATCAATGAGTTGCTTAAAGAAATCTTTTTCTTTATGCATTGAGTACAATTCTTCTGCTTCCTCCCTGGAAAGTATTTTCATTTTTATATCAACAACTTGCATTAATTTTTGTTCAAACCTTTTAATCACTTCTCCTATGAGCATTCTCCTTACTCCATCCGGTTTAATCATTACAAATGTTTCTTCCACCATTTCTAACCTCCGAGTTCATCTAGATAAATTTCTTTTTCTTCCGGGTTATAGCCTATAAGTTCAGCATATCTACCCAGGTTTATAATCGTTTTTAGCGTACTCCTTGCGTCCTCTTCTCTCATTTCCTGCTTCAAAGCATCCAGGATGTCTTCCTTATCCATTGTTTGATCAGGCGAATCAAGGAGCAGCTTAATAAACTTGTCGAATATAGGAAGCTTTTTTAACCTTTCTTTGAATATGAGCTTCCTTTTATTTTCATCCCCTTTCAATAGAGAGCTTCCTAAATCCGTAAGGATTAAATCTCCTTCTTCAACTTTTGCAAAGCCAAGGAGTTCTGCTGCTTTGATGATAGGAAGAAGTTCATCAACTTCAAGGTTCAGATCAGACGAAAGTACATATATATCTGTTCTTCCTTGTTCTTCTTTTAAATAATCCAACATCCCAATAATTTCTCCAATTTCTACTTCAGGCAACGGTGATACATCATCCATTATAATTACCCTACCGGGCTCACCTCCTTATTATATAAATTCATAATTTTGTAGTAACAACCATCGAATATATTCTATCATAAAGTTCTGTGAATTCAACACTATTTCTATCTCTTGGGCGTTTTAGTTTAACGCATACGTCTCCAATAATCCTTCCGGGATGTGTGGACAACACAGTTACCCTATCAGCCATATATATAGCTTCTTCTATGTTGTGCGTTACCATAAGGATAGATTTTAAAGAAAGTTTACCAGAGCTCCACAGTCGCAGTATTTCTTCCCTTAAGTTTTGTGCAGTAAAGGCATCCAGCGCCGAGAAGGGTTCATCCATAAGAAGTAGTTCTGGCTCCATTACAAGAGCTCTTGCAATACCAACTCTCTGTTTCATCCCACCGGAAAGTTCTCTTGGGTAAGCTTCTTCAAAACCTTCTAAGCCTACAAGATCAATGTATTTAAACGCTTTCCTTAATCTTTCCTTTATAGAGACACCTCTTGCCTCTAGACCCAATGTGATATTTTCTGTAACATCCAACCAGGGCAGCAACCCAAATGTTTGGAAGATGATACTTACATTGCTATTAATTTCTTTCAATGTTTTTCCTTTAAATAAGACTTCCCCGCTGCTTGGTTTAACTAGACCGGCTATAACCCTGAGAAGTGTACTCTTTCCGCAGCCAGATGGTCCTACAAGAGAAACAAATTCACCTTTATCTACGATAAAGTTAATACCGTCGAGCACTGCAACTTTTTTTTGCTTCAAGGGAAAGATCTGTTTGATATTTTTTAACTCAAGCAGTGCCATTATGCCTCCATCTTGAACTTATCAGAAATCTTGTTATAGAGTGGTCTATAAACAAAATGGTTAATGAGAAAAATTGTTAATACCATAAGAGAAAGTGAAATGATAAATAATCCTTTTTTCCCTTCACTCAATGAAGCATCTAGAAGACTCCCAATGCCTGTCACAGAATATATTTTTCCATTGAGGCTAATGTATTCGGCAATGATTAATGCATTCCATCCCCCGCCCCAGGCAGTAATTGTACCTGTCATAAGAGATGGCAATGCAGCCGGCAGAAGAAGCCTCTTAAATTTTAACTGTCCTTTTAGCCTAAATGAATCGACAACTTCTCTCATGTCATTGGGGATTGATTTTAATCCTCCATATATATTGAATAGGAGATACCATTGCATTCCAGTGAGGATTAAAATAATTGCAGTTATTTCCAATCCATGGGGGAAACGAATAAAATAGTACAGAAAAAGTGGAAATATTGAAACAGCAGGAATTGAAGCAAGTATCTGCATTACAGGTGAGATTACTTTTGCACCGTGCGGATGGTAGAACATGAGAATTGCTACCGGAAGTGTCCATCCAAGTGATATGAGATAAGCTATAAGCAGACGTAAAAAAGAAAAGTAAAGACCTTTAAAGGAAATAACAAAATCTGAGAGTGAAATTTCTTTTACAAGATAAGGAGTACCCAAAGCAAAACGATAAATCAAATATAGCATAACTGCAATGGTGCCGATAAAAATTGTTTTAGATAGGATTGCATTGAGTTTTTTAAAGGTTTTGCTCTGCTTGATTTTACTGAAAAAAGAGAGAGTACTTCCCAATTTTTTAGTAGCTGGCTTAAATTTCCTTAAAATGTTACCCATGGTTCTCCAAAATACCTTAACAACATCCCATACTTCGTTTTCCTCTTCTTCTCCGGGTGCAATATCATATCTAAACCTTCTTGACCACTGTAAGAGTGGTTTCCAGATGAATAAGTCTATAAGGATAATAATAAGTACAAGCACTAGAATGCCAAGTAGAGTGAGAGAAATTTTGCTTGATGTTGCTGTTTCCATAATGAAACTACCCAGGCCTGGCAATCTATATGAGGCACTACCTACTGCAAATATTTCACATGCAACGAGAAAGTACCATCCATTACTCCAGCTTATCATACTATTATAGATGAGTTTTGGTATTACTGCAGGAAATAGGAGCCGTTTGAATTTTAATATTCCCTTTGGGTCAAAAAATGTGTAAGATTCCCTTACATAATCAGGTATAGTTGTAAGACTTTCGTATACGCCAAAGGCCATATTCCACACTTGGGATGTAAAAATTAGAAAAATTGAAGCAAATTCTACGCCGATTGATTTGTTCGGAGTGATTGCAATAAAGAAAAATATAGCAGCAGGGAAAAAGGCAAGTATAGGAATGGACTGCAGAATATCCAGTATAGGCAACATAATTTTTGCCCTTCTCTCACTTGTTGCTGCAGCAAAGCCGTATGCAATGGAAAATATGAAGGCAAAGAAATATGCCAGGGCCATTCTCGTTAAGGAATGCAATGCATATAGAGGAAGTGCTTTTACGGAAAGTGTGGAAACAAAACCATTGGTAGAGATTTCCTTTTTATAGAAAAGATATGCAAAAGCAATCAAAGCAAGGAGAAGAATCAATTCCAGAAGAATATTCTCAGTTCTTACTTTTTCTTCTTCCATCTCATAAATTAGAATACAGGTGTTTCCTTGTATTCTTTCTTGTCCTTTTCTCTCGATATTTCAAAAATCACAGTATTTGCAGGGTCTGGGCAGGAAACATAGGCTTTATCCGGATCTTTTTCCCAAGGAAGCGTGCCACCGTAACGAAGAGGCGTGATAAATGGCCATAAACTTACAAAAGCCCAGCCACAAAAATTGATAGGTACAGGCTGCCCATTTGCATCAATTTCAAATGTATCTCCTGCTTTCAAACCTGCAGGGCATTTCCCAGAGCCTCTGATCTCAACTACTTTGATTTTTATTTTATATATTTTTCTTTTCATTATTCTAAATTTTAACATAAAACTGATTTGTTTCCAAGAGCATCACTTTAAATTT
>CAYONU010000040.1:0-10579 GCA_964405445.1 uncultured Caldisericales bacterium
TTTTCTTTAAGAATGCTCTTGCAATTCATAGGGCAAAAGGTATTGCAAAGATTACCCAGGAACAAGCACTTAATTGGGGGGCGACTGGTCCTGTACTTAAAGCAACAGGTGTTTCTCAAGATGTACGTAAGGATGATCCATATGCTGCATATCCTGAGCTTAGTTTTGAAGTGCCTACTATGAAAGATGGAGATTCCTGGGCAAGGGCGATCGTGAGAAGAATAGAGATTGAGAACAGTCTTTCACTAATGGAACAAGCAGTGAAGAAAATGCCTAAAAAGGGTTCTGTCTGGACAAAAATGCCAAATCCGCTCAAATGGAATGTACCTAAAGGTGAAGTATATGCAAAAGTTGAGTCTGCAAGGGGCGAGCATGGTTTTTATATGGTAAGTGATGGGACAGGCAAGCCATATAGAGTAGCTGTGAGAGGTGCTTCATATTCTCATATGTTTACTATTGCGGAGAAGTTGCTTGTTGGGGCAAGGCTTGCTGATGCTTCACACATTTTGCTCAGTCTGGATATTTGTCCTCCAGAGATTGATAGATGAGAGGTGAGAAATATGGATAAGAAAAAATATGAGAATGGTAGTTTGTTAACTCCTTTATCTGCTGTAAAGTATGTATTTAAAAAGCCTCATACATTGCAGTTTCCAAAGGAGACAAAGCCTGTACCAGAACGCTTTAGAGGACTTCATATTAATGACCTTGAGAAATGCATAGGATGCGGCAATTGTAGAGATATTTGTCCTTGTGATGCAATTGAGCTGGTAAAGGTGCCTAATTTAAATATCAAGCCTCGTGAAGGAGCGAATGACCCTTATAGACCCCAGGTTGATTATGGACGCTGTTCCTTTTGTGGATTATGTGTGGAGGTGTGCCCAACAGGCTCGTTACAACTTTCTAAAGATTTAATCTATACTTCACCTGATCCAACTTCATTTGTCTGGGTCCCCTCTACAGAGCAGGGGAGGGAACCTGGATTTGTTCAGTCTGACGAGATTACGCCACTTGTACTTGATAAAACTCCTATGAAAGAGCTTGAGCCTGAAGTGAGTAAAAAGACTTTTGCTGAGTTAATACAAGGCTTTACGGATGAAGAAGCTAAAAGAGAGTCAATGAGATGTCTTGGATGTGGTATATGTATGCAGGGCTGTCCTGCACATATGAAGATCCCGGAGTATATTCAGGCGATTTTTGATGGTAAAAATACTCTTTCAGTGAAGTATATGCTCGAGGATAATGCCTTGCCAGGTATATGCGGTAGAATTTGTACGCATGCCTGTCAGGATGATTGTGTGTATAACCACAGAGGAGAACCAATACAAATTATGTGGCTGAAGAGGTATGCAACGGATAAACTGAATACTTACAAAGACGCAGAGCTTGATAAGAAACCACTGACGGGAAAGAAAGTTGCTGTCATTGGTAGTGGGCCAAGTGGGTTATCTGCTGCATACTACCTTACGACTATGGGTTATGCTGTAACAATTTTTGAGAGACAGAGTAGAGCAGGTGGTGCATTGGGACTTGGTATTCCACTTTACAGGTTGCCCGTCTATGAACTTGATAAAGAAATTAATCATATTAAATCAATGGGCGTAAAGATAAAACTTAACACAGAAGTGGGCAAGGACGTTAAATTTGAAGGTATTATGAAGAAATACGATGCAGTTTATATGGGCATCGGTCTTTCGTATGGACGTTCAATACATTTAAAAGGAGAAGAACATCCTGATGTTATACAGGGTGTTGATTTCCTGCGTAGCGTAAAGGTCGAAGGAAACAGAGAGATTGCGAAGAGGGTAATTGTTATCGGCGGCGGTAATGTTGCGATGGATGTTGCACGGACCGTGCTGCGTTTACAGCAGATGAAATATGAAGGAGAGGGGACAGAAACTAAAACAGTAAGTCTAGAAGATTGGGATATTATGCCTGCTTCTCAGGAAGAGATTGACGGTGCTCTTGCGGAAGGTGTTAAGTTCAATCCTGGCTGGGGCCCAAAACAAGTCGTATTGGATGAAAATGGAAGGATTAAAGGTCTTGAAGTTATGAAAGTGAAATCGGTGTTTGATGAAAATCATCGGTTTCATCCAACATTCTTTGAAGATCAAACTAAAGTACTTGAAGGTAACTTTATTATTGAATCAGTTGGGCAGATGTATAATTTTTCCTTCATTCCGAAAGAATTATTTGAAAAGCTTAAATTTACGCCGAGAAGAAGAGTGTGGATTGATGAGTATGGAGAGACTTCTATCCCAGACTTATTTGCTGGTGGCGATCTCGTTGAAACTTCTAAAGGCAATGCTATATCTGCAATAGCAAATGGACATAGAGCTGCCTTAGGTATAGATAGATACCTAAAGGAAAAGATGGAGGCACATAATGAATCTAAAGGATAAAATTCATTTTCGGGAACCTGTAAGAGACAGATTTTATAATGGTTATTCACCTGGTGAAACAATCCTTCTTCGCTATGAGGCTAAAGTAGGTGTTTTAACAGTAAGAGATCTATTTATACTTGTGAAGCCTGCAGAGAGACTCGTTCTGAAAAGCGAAGATATCTGGGTGAAAGAAATTGCTGAGAAAATGGAAGTTTTGGGTAGAAACGGTTTTATAAAGTTAGTTGGAATGGTAAGAAGAAAAGTTTATGAGCCGTTGCTTAGGATAGAAACGAAGAGTAAAAAATGCACCGTTGTAAGCAAAAGTCATAGAATCCCTGTGATGAAAGAAAATGAAGAAGTTTTGCTTCGGGCCGATCAG
Source organism: uncultured Caldisericales bacterium (assembly GCA_964405445.1). Classification (GTDB taxonomy): domain Bacteria; phylum Caldisericota; class Caldisericia; order Caldisericales; family Caldisericaceae; genus CAJXKN01. The sequence continues at coordinate 2,761 of CAYONU010000040.1, forward strand.
TTAAAAGTAGGTGACCTTTTATATGTATCGGAACTGAAGGAAAATGTAACTGGACAATACGAGAAGATTGTAAAAATTGAACGGGAAGAAAAATCTCCGCTTTCCGTATATGGAATGGTAACAGAAAGCGGTGAAGCGATTATAAGTGGAATTTTCCAGAAGAGTTACTGACAGAATCTAATTTAGGAGATTGTTTGTATCCCCTGTTCTCAGTAAGCAGGGGATATTTTGTTTGTAGTATTAGAAAAGCAATATGATTCCCGGAAAGTATGAAGTATTTTAGCAATCCGCCAATTTATGATATTATAAGGCATAATGGAAAAGGTAATTATTATTTTAGGGCCTACAGCAACTCATAAAACAAAACTTAGCCTGTACCTTGCAGAGCAATTCCCTATTGAAATTATTTCTGCGGATTCAATGCAGTTCTATAAGGGAATGGATATAGGAACAGACAAGGTAAGTAAGGATATGCAAAGGAGGGTACCACATCACTTGATTGACGTTGTTACTATACGGGAGGAATTCAGTATTGCTACATTCAAAGAATATGCAGTAGAATCAATAAATTCTATCCTAAAAAGAAATAGAGTTCCTCTAATTGTAGGTGGCTCGGGGTTGTACATACGAAGCCTTACTGAAGGATTTCCACTCGAAGTTTCTGCTCCTCCTGATAAAGAGCTGAGAGATAAGCTCAATAAATTACCTTTGGAAGAACTAAAAGAAGTGGCAAAATCAGTTGATAAAGATGCTACAATGCAGATTGGTAAGGGTGATAAAAAGCGTTTGATAAGAGTAGTTGAATTTTTCAAGGTTACAGGGCAAAAGATCTCTACCGTGAAAAACAGAAGGATGCCTTATAAGTTTTTAAAAATTGGTTTAATGAAGGAAAGAACTATTCTGTATAGGGACATTGAAAAGCGCGTAGAAGAAATGTTTGGCATAGGTTTTATAGATGAAGTGAGAAAGCTTAAAGAAAAATATCCTCACTGGTCAAAAACTGCAACGCAAGCAATTGGATACAAAGAAATTTTGCAATTCCTCAATGGTGATATAACGATAGAATGTGCAAAGGATCAGATAAAAAAACGGACAAGACATCTTGCCAAAAAACAAATTACGTGGTTTAAAAAGGAGAAGGGTGTGCATTGGATCGATGTAACTAACTTTAAAGAAGCAGAGATAGAAGCGAAAAAACTTCTGGAGGTGTTTTTATATGAAAATACACATTAGAAAGTCACTTTTAAGTCTTGCTTATCAGTGCGAAAAAGAGATTGAAGAACAATTTAAAGTAGTAGATAAAATACGAGAAAAGAATTTCTATAAATTGTTAAGCGCATTTAGACAGTCAAATATCTCTGACTTCCATTTTAAAGATACGTCAGGTTATGGTCTTTCTGATCCCGGAAGAGACAAAGTAGAAGAAGTATATAAAAGAATATTTCATGCAGAATCTGCTCTTGTGAGGCCACAGATTATTTCTGGCACACATGCCATTGCAATCTCGTTGTTTGGTTTGCTCCGTCCCAAAGATACGCTTCTTTATCTTACTGGTGCACCGTATGAAACAGGGGAAGCAATCATTGGGATAAGGAAAACAGAAGGTTCACTTAAAGATTATGGCATAAATTTTGATGTAACAGATGTAACAAAACAAATCGAAAGAAAAAAGATTAAGAAGGCAAACGTTGCAGTAATCCAACGCTCAGGTGGATATGCATACAGAAAAGCGCTTACCATAAAAGAAATTTCTCGTATCATAGAAATAGCTAAGAAAATTAATCCGGATATTTGTATAATGGTAGATAATTGCTATGGTGAATTTGTTGATCAAGAAGAACCCTCAGATGTAGGCGCAGATGTCGTAGTGGGCTCGCTGATAAAAAATATGGGAGGCGCCATTGCTCCAACAGGCGGATACATAGTAGGCAAAGAAAAGTACGTAAAAAAAATGGAAGGGATGCTTACAGCCCCAGGTACAGGGAGAGAGATAGGGCCAATGCTTAATCTTACACGTCCTTTCTTACAGGGGGCATTTTTTGCACCACTTATTGTGTCCAATGCCTTGAAAGGTGCAATTTTTGCGTCTCTGTTTTTTGAGAAATTGGGATATGAAGTGAAACCCCGTTTCAACGAGAAGAGGGGAGACATTGTGCAGGCGGTAAAGCTCGGAACGCCAGAAAAGTTAGTTACATTTGCACAAGCTGTGCAGAACGTTTCCCCAATTGATTGGGATGCAACGATTCAGGCATCACCTCTTGCAGGGTATGAAAATGATATTTTGATGGCGGCAGGTACATTTGTACAGGGTTCCTCCATTGAACTTTCCGCAGATGCACCAATGAGATTACCTTACGTAATTTATCTACAGGGAGGTATATACTATGAACACTCACGGCTTGCCTCGCTCTATGCTGCTGAAAGATTATTATCCTCTCCAATCCATAACTTTTAAGGTTCCTTTGCCGAAGATCTCTTCAACTTTTGTGCGGAGTTGTTTGCTATTCTTCACAAAATATTTTGATGATACTATAATCTTTGCTTCTCTTCCATCCAATAAGAGATGAATAACAAAAGGACTTCCGCCTTTGTGTAAAATCATCTCCTTTTTTAATTCTTTGAGGCGTTTGATAAATCCATCTTCCCCTTTTATGTACAGATGCAACGAACTATATCTATCTTTCTTTTTAATATCCTTTTCCACGAAAAAGTTTACTACTTTTTCTGCAAATAACGTTATGCTGTTTCCTTCTTTTTTGATAGTCCCTTCTACAACCATCACGCCATCTTTATCAATGTAAGGTGTGAAGTTATTATAATAACCAGGAAATACGAGTGTATCTACTTTTGCTGACATATCCTCCAGCATAAATCTGTACATATATTTACCATTCTTAGTTTTGCTTCTTTTTACTTTGTCTTTTATCCCCGCGACTGTTACTCTGCTCCCTGTTTCTTTGTCTAAAACTGCAGAAACAGTAGGAACACCTTTTTCTTCTAAAAGAGGCATATACACGTTAATTGGATTATCAGAAATATAAAATCCGAATGCCTCCTTTTCGTATTTTAGGATATCCATTGCTGTTGAGTGTTTTTTTAATGTTTTTGCGGGTGCAGTGTTTTCGAATAAGGATAATGCCTCTACTTCATTTACTTCTTTATTCTCGAGGAGTTCTCTTCTATCTTTATTAAAAGTATCAAAGGCACCTGCTTTAATAAGGCTTTCTATGACTTTTTTGTTTACTTTGAGCATTTCTGATCTTCTCTTAAAATCTCTGAATGATTCAAACGGTCCTGATTTTTCTCTCTCATCAATAATCTTTGATAGAACTTTCTCTCCTGTATTTTTTATAGCGAGTAGTCCAAAACGAATACCGTTGCTCTCTACTTTATAATATACATCTGACTTATTGATATCAGGCGGAAGTATTTTCATTTTTTCATTTTTTATTTCGTATAACATAGCACTTGTCCTATCTTCATTTCCTATGTATGAATTTAAAAGCGAAGTGAAATACTCTTTTGGATAATGTGCTTTAAGATATGCAGTTTGATATGAAATTGTTGCATAGCCTACAGCATGTGATTTATTAAAACCGTATCCTGCAAAGTATTCAATGAGGTCAAATACTTTTGTGGCAATAGATTTATTTATACCTTGCTTTACTGCCTTTTCAATAAATATTCCTCTCTGCTGTTTTAATATCTCTGGCTTCTTTTTACCTATTGCTTTTCTCAGAATATCCGCTTCAGCCATCGTATATCCAGCAAGCACATTTGCAATCTGCATAATCTGCTCTTGATATACAATAATACCGTAGGTAGGTTTTAATATTTCTTCTAACTTTGGATGAGGGTACGTTACCTCCTTCTTACCATTTTTTCTATCAATATATTCTTTTATACCGCCTGCTCTTATTGCCCCAGGTCTGTAAAGTGCCACTACTGCTGTGAGATCCTCTATACTCTCTGGTTGTATACCTTTTAGTACTTTTTTCATTCCTGCACTTTCAAGCTGAAACACTCCGGTAGAATCACCTTTCTTCAGCATATCATATGTTTGCTTATCGTCTATTGGAATTCTGCTCAGATTAATATTTGTACCTTCTGCTTGAAGCATTTTCACGGTGTCCTGAATAACGGTAAGATTTCTTAGACCTAAAAAGTCCATCTTTAACAACCCTATATGTTCAATGATATTCTTGTCAAATTGAGTAATTACTGAATTGTTCTTGTCCAGTTGCAATGGCACGTAGTCGGTTAAAGGCTTATCTCCTATGACAATGCCAGCTGCATGTGTAGAAAAGTTTCTTACATTGCCTTCCAGTTTAAGGGCTATCTCAAAAAGTTCTTTATATTTTTCGCTTTCGGCTTTTTCCTTTAGTTCTGGTACAAGTTCAATAGCTTTTTCAAGTGATGCATTGAACGGGATGAGTTTTGCAATTTTGTCCATCTCTGCATATGAGAAATCAAGTGCCCTTCCTACATCTCTTATTACTGCCCTTGCCTCCATTCTGCCAAACGTAGCGACCTGTGCGACGTGGTCCCTTCCATATTTATTTCTGACATATTCTATGACTTCGTCCCTTCTTCTGTCTCCGATATCCACATCTATATCAGGCATCGAAACTCTTTCGGGATTTAAAAAACGTTCAAACAGTAATTTGTACTTTAACGGATCTATCTCTGTAATGCCGAGTGCATATGATACAATACTTCCTGCTGCAGAACCTCTCCCTGGCCCTACAGGAATATCGTTTCTCTTTGCCCAGTTTATAAAGTCTTGAACGATGAGAAAATAATCAGTGAATCCCATTTTATTTATAACGCCTAGTTCGTATTCTGCACGTTTTTTTGCTTTTTCAATCTGTTCCGGAGGATACAACCTCCTTAACCCTTTTTCTACAAGACTATTTAGATGTTCTACGTTTCTTTGCTCATTCCACTCCTCTCTGTTTTCCGTAAAATGAGGTAAGTGATACGTGCTAAATTCAAAGTTCACATTGCACATTTCCTTGATTTTTTCAGTATTATCAATTGCTTCCGGAAGCTCTTTGAAGATCTCTCTCATTTCCTTTTCAGATTTTACATAGAATTCATCTGTTTGAAAGCGCATCCTCTTAGGATCTTGCACTTTGGAAAGAGTCTGCACGCAGAGCAGTATATCGTGTGCTTTTGCATCTTCCTTTAGAAGATAATGAGCATCGTTTGTTGCAATGAGTGGAATATCTTCTTCCTTTGAAAGCTCTGCCATGACAGGGATTACCTCCTTTTCATCAGGCAGGTTATGATTCTGTATCTCGAGAAAAAAGTTTTCTTTTCCGAATATATCTAAATATTGGTACAGTGCCTTGCGTGCTTCTTCCTTTCCTTTACTGAGAATAAGTGAGGGAATTTCGCCTTGGAGACAAGCAGATGAGGCTATAAGACCCTCATGATACTTTTGTAGTACTTCATAATCCACTCTTGGTTTATAATAGAAACCTTCAAGGAATCCTATTGAGACTATTTTCAAAAGATTTTTGTAACCAGCGTTATCTTTCGCAATTAGTATGAGATGATATCTCTTTGCATTTTTCTTCTCTTTTATAAGCCTTCCTTTTGGTGCGATGTATACCTCACAACCTAAAATTGGCTTTATCCCGTTTTTTTTCATTGTTTCGTAGAACTCTATAGCACCGTACATATTTCCATGATCGGTAATTGCAGCTGCATCCATTCCCAGCTCTTTTAATCTGTTTGCAAGCTTCTTTATGCGGATTAAGCCGTCCAACAGGCTATATTCAGTGTGTAAGTGTAAATGTGTGAAACCCATATTTCCTCCTATTCTATGTTAATTCGGATATTTATATCTGCATTCTCTATATCTTCCGACGAGAGATGTATTATGATACTCTGTATTTTTTTGTTGCTTACTTGTAACAACATTTCTTCAGTGATAGGTCTTCCTTCAAAAGTTTTACTCTTCCTAAGTAGGATTTCATCGTTAGATATATCCGAGATATTTAAACTATTAGCTTCATTTTTCATATTAAACATCTTTTGAATAATACTTCTTGCATAGGCAAGTGCTTCTTTTTGCTCTTCATCTTTCAGAGGTTTTTTACCATTCTCTGTAATGATAAAAACAGAGTTATCCTCAAATGTATAATGAATATTCTTGTCCCATACTTCAAGTACTTTGTGGTTTTTTACCTTGCCTGAAAATTGATGTTCAATTCTTTCCTTATCAGCATTACCGTTTATGCTAATACTGAAAGAGAAATCCTTTTTATCTTCAGGGAATACAAGGGAATCCAGATATTTTCGAGCCAGGCTATTCTGCAGTAGAAGTTTCACACTAATCTTATTCTCCCCTGGTTTTATATCTACTATCACCTGTCTAGCCTTAAGAAATTTCTTGCTTATTTCAATAATTTGTTTACCTTCCAAAACTGGCGATACAGTACAATTTCCATTTTTGTCTGTAATAACTTTCTTATTTCCAATCTGCACTACTGCATTTGTAATTGCCTTTCCATCAGAATTTGTTACATATAACTTTAAATAAGCAATAGGAGTAAGATACACGATGCATTCTTTGTTGTTTATTTCTATATTCTTTGTTTTATACCCTGCTTTGTTTATACTGAGCTTCCCCTTTTCTAATTCGACAGTGCCGTTTCGGATTTGCAACTTGTGCCCATTTATTGAAATCTCTCCTGTAATTATCCTGTGTGTTACAGCATCCAGCAATTTAACTTGAGTTCTCTGCTGATTTCCACACCCTGCTAATAATATTCCTATTGAGAGAGTTATTATTACAATTTTCTTCATCAAGAATCATTTTAACAGATAATTTTTTTTATACAAAGAGTAGAATAATTGTTGTTTTATTTATCTATGCCTTTTAACACCTATCTTTGGGCAGTATTTCTCTATAGGGCAGAGGGAGCATTTCGGAGAAACTGGCGTACAGATATTTTGCCCGAGTGTTACAAGCAGCGTATTAAAGATGATCCAGTATTTCTCAGGGAGAATTTTTCGCAAGGCAAATTCTGTTTGTTCCGGAGTTTTTGTTTTCGTAAGGCCTAGCCTGTTTGAGATACGATGTACGTGTGTATCTACACATATACCTAATTTTCCAAATCCTTCATTTAGTACGAGATTTGCTGTTTTCCTTCCTACTCCAGGTAATTTTAAAAGAGTATCCAGCTCGTCTGGCACCTTCCCTCTGTATTTTTCTATTAGGATTTTTGATATTTCCAATATCTGTTCTGCTTTTCTATGGTAAAAACCTGCTGGGTATATAAGTCTTTCAATTTCTTCTCTGCTTAATTTTAATATTTCTTCCGGAGTATTTGCTTTCTCAAATAATCTTTTTGTTGCTTCAAGTGTTGTTTTATCTTTTGTACGGAGGCTTAAAATTGTTGAGATTAGTACTTTGAAGGGGTCACGCTTTTCTCTCGCAACAGCAGTAACGGCAGGCACACCATACTTTTTCAGCTGCAGTTTAAGTATCTTTACAATTATATCTATCCGTTCTTTTTTCATTTATCATTCTCTCCTGTAAGACCTCTTCCTTTAGGTATAGGGTCCAGCAGGAGTATTTTGCTGTTCTATATACTGCTTGATAATACCTAAAGGTGCTCTTCCGCAAGACTTAGTTACAAAGACAGAGTGCACATGTAGCATAAAAACACAATGCCTCCCTGTCCTAACTTCGCCGTGTTGCCTCATTAAAATTATATACAAAATTGTTATTCTTCAAAGTACTATTATTGGTAATATTGGGTAATGCATCTTTAACTTTATCCTAAATTGGGTGATTTTTTATCAC
>CAYONU010000041.1:0-10168 GCA_964405445.1 uncultured Caldisericales bacterium
TAGCATTTACAACTCTTTCAGGTGTGTGCCCTACAATAAGGCATCCCCATCCACCTGTAAAGTCAAGGAATCTGTTACCGTCTACATCCTCTACAACTGCTCCATGCCCTTGCTTTGCATAAAACGGGGCAAGCGAAGGACTCATTGGAGAAGCAACGTATCGTTCCCTCTTCTTAGCAATTTCTCGGCTTTTTGGGCCTGGGATTTCTGTTTTGATCAAAATGCTACCCATTGTTTCATCTCCTTTCTTATTCTTAAGTACAAGCAATTCCAACACAAGTCTATCAAAAAGTTACGTTAAGTCAACACCTTATGCAACTCTATGTTAAAATTCTTAATCCGATTTTCCTATTTCACTTTGCCGTAATTGAAACGTTCGGAACATAGAAATACAGTGAAATATATTTTGTTCCCCATCATTACCGATCTCAACATTTTCTCCTAAGCGGATTTATTTTTTCAGTTCTCTTCTCAGTCTTATCAAACCTGACTCTATCCTGACAAAAGCTAAAGTTTTCCTGTTGTAAATATTTAAATTTACATTATATCTCTTTGCAATCTCTTTTACAATAGATAATGGTGCTGGATCTGCTTTTTCCCAAAAAGGCCTTAATTCTCGCAGAAAGATATTTACCGTTATAGGACCAATGCCATAAAAATCTATTAATTTACTTTCCAAATCTTTGCTGTCCTTAGCTTTATTGTGTAGCTTCCTTAAACTCCCGTTATATTCTTTTATGAGTGTTTCACAGTCTCTCAAAATCTGTGTAGATGTCTTTCCATCATAACGTACATATCCACCTTCTCTCATAATTGGATTTACCAAAAAACTCCAGCCAGTTCTTAAAATTTTCGTTGGCTCTAAAAGATTGTACTTTTCAAAGGTTTTGTATGTCTTCTTCGCAATTGTTTCCGATATTCTTGATCCAAAGAGAATGCTTGCTAAAAACCACTTGAAAAACTCCTCATCACTATTTTCATCCAGGTGGATACATAGCTCCTCAGAATATAGTATGCTCTTTTTCAATTTTCTTATATTTACTTCCATGCTTGTATTATATTCCATTTAAGAGAGATGTAAAAATTCTCTTTGCTGAATCACCCCATTTCAATTTTTCATGCAGATCTTTGACAATTCAACTCGACATTTGCAAAATTTGTAATTTCTCGTACAATATAAAAAAGTTTCGTGGAGAATAAGTGGGAATAGTAAGCCCACTTTTTCTTTTAATGGAGAGAATAAAATGGATAGAATAAAAGAAATTGTAAGGAAAAGCACTGAAAGATTTGGGCTAATATTAGTAGAATGCTCAGTTAGTGCTAATAAAATTGATGCTGTAATTTATAGAAAAGGTGGCAATATAGGCATAGAGGATTTAAAGAACGTAACAAATGATATTTTAGAAAGGCTATCCTCTATTGGCTTCCAAAATGCTTATAGCGTTAGCCTTTCCTCTCCTGGATTAGATAGAGTCTTAAAAACGAAGGAAGAACTCGATATTTTTAAAGGAAAAAAAGTGAAAATTTCTTTTATAAAAGAAGGAAAGTTAACCACAGAACAAGCAGTGCTTGAGGGCCTTTCTGATAAAAAAGTTGCATTGAGAAAAAATGAAGAAAGAATAGAGATTCCATTTAACAAACTAATAAAGGTTTCCCTCTACGACGAAACATTAGAGAGAGGAGGTAGCAAGAAATGATAGATATTGATATGCTAAGAAGCATAGAAAAGGAAGAGCATGTTCCCAAAGATTACGTCATTGAAGTGATACGTGCTACACTTCGGACTGCCTACAGAAAAACATTTGATGAGCATAACTCCGTCGTAAAAATAGATCTTTCCAGAGGCAATGTGAAACTCTATGCTGAAAAGAGAATTGTAAAAAAAGTGCAAAATCCTGTGCTTGAAATAAGTGTTAGCGAAGCTAAAAAATTCACTGAGGATTTACAAATAGGACATACTGTTCTTATAGAAATTTCTATGAGTATGCTTTCTGCAACAGCAATCCGTGCAGCAAGACAGGTTTTTCATCAAAAAATACTTGAGAAAAAAAGAGAGATTTCATTTATCGAACTTTTCAAACTCGTGGGCGAGGTCGTTACAGGAAGGGTAACACGGAGGAAAAATGAAGGAGATATTGGAGTAAACATTGAGCCTTATAATATTGAAGGTGTCATAACTCCCGGAGAAGCAATCCCCGGTGAGTATTTAGCAAGAAGCAAGCTGGTGCATACATATATAAAAGAGGTAAAAGAAACAGAAAAGGGCCCATTTATCTTATTATCCAGGGCTTGCCCCGAATTTCTCGAAAAACTCATTAGTATGGAAGTCCCAGAGGTACAGCAAGGTATTGTCGAAATTAAAAATATCGTAAGAGAGCCTGGTACGAGGGCAAAAATATCCGTAGCTACAAAAGACTTGCGAGTTGACCCTGTCGGTGCATGTATTGGAACTAAAGGAGTTCGGATTAATACGGTTTCGAGGGAATTAAACAGAGAAAGGATTGATGTAATACGATACAGCTCGGATCCTGTAATTTATATAGAAAATGCAATGAGCCCAGGAAAGGTAGAAAGAGTAGAAATCATTCCAGGCACCAAAGAAGCAAACATATATGTGCTCCATAAAAATTACGCTTCCGCACTCGGGGCAAATGGAGTCAATGTAAAGCTTGCTTCTAAACTCACAGGATATATAATTCACCTTATTGAATTATCAGAGGGAGGTGATACAAATGGCTAAAAATAAAATGAGAGTATACCAAGCTGCAAAAGAATTAGGAATAAAATCTGCTAAGATGTTATCAATTTTGGCAGACTTAGGTGTTCCTATAAAAGGTAATTTATCCTCCATAGATACGGATACAGTTTCTTTAGTAAAAGAATATATTCAAGAAATACATAAAAGGCAAGAAGAAGAGGAAAAAAAGGCACAGAGGATATCTGGGAATATTACTATAGATGAATTTGCAAAGCGATTTAAGATTTCTAAAAGAGAAGTAAAAGAACGTATTATGAAGTTAGGGATTCCTTATAAACCTGATAGAAAACTTTCAAAGGAAGAGGTACACTATCTCGCTTCTGAATTGGACCTGGGTGTTCCAGATTTTAAGAATAATGAATTTCTTAAGAGATTCCGTTCACGTGCACCCGTCGTTACAGTAATGGGACACGTAGATCATGGCAAGACTACCCTACTTGATACGATAAGAAAAACATCTGTTGCAGCCAAGGAAAAGGGCAAAATAACACAAGCAATTGGTGCCTCTACTGTAGAAGTAGGCGGCGAGAAAATCATATTTATCGATACACCGGGACACGAGGCTTTCACAGAGATGCGTTTAAGAGGATCCTTAGTTACAGATATCGTTATTCTTGTCGTTGCAGCAGACGAAGGGATAAAAGAGCAAACAATAGAATCCTTGGACCATGCACGTGCTGCTAAAGTTCCAATTATAGTAGCAATTAATAAGATTGATAAACCAAATGCCGATTCAGAAGCTGTGAAAAAACAGCTCGCTGACAGAGGTTTACTTCCAGAGGATTGGGGTGGTTCCACTATATATGTAAACGTTTCGGCAAAAACCGGCAAAGGAATAAAAGAACTCCTTGAAATGATCAAGCTGCAAGCAGAACTTCTGGAACTTAAAACAAATCCTGATACATCTTGTTCTGGTAGCGTGATTGAGTCAGAGATGCACAAAAACACTGGTCCATTAGCAACTGTCATTGTTCAAACAGGTACACTAAAGGCAGGCGATTATATTCGGGTAGGGGACGTTGTCGGGAAGGTAAGGTTTCTTATTGATACGAATGGAAAAAGGATAAAAGACGCTAAAGCTATTTCTGTAGTTGGTGTTACGGGGCTTCCTAATGTTCCTAAAGCAGGAGAGATATTTTATGTAATAAAAGATGCTAAGAGGGCAAAGGAAGAAATAAAAAATATCGAAGTTGAAAAAAGCATGAGAAAAACAAGTACTGGAAGCGTTCCTGAAACGATTGAGGACTTATTTAAAGAAATGAGGGAAAAGGAACTTAAAAAGCTACTTATCATACTCAAATCAGATACACAAGGCTCTCTTGAAGCAGTAAAGCATGCAATAAGAGAAATCAAAAAAACTGTTCCCATGGAGATTATACACGAAGGAGTAGGAGGTATAGTCAAGAGTGATATCTTACTTGCAGAGGCAACTAAAGCTATCATGTTGGGATTTAATGTGAGGCCCACAACAGAAGCAAAAAAAACTGCCAAAGAGCATGGAATACAGATAAAAACTTACGATATTATATTCGAATTAACAGATGACATTGAGCAATTATTATCGGGAATGAACAGGAAGGAAGTTAAAGAAATTACCCTGGGCAAAGCTGTTGTAAAACAAATATTCAAAGTAAGCGGGATAGGAGTAATAGCCGGATGCCTCGTTACCGAAGGAAAGATAGTAAGAGGAGCCAAGGCAAAAGTACTTCGCAACAATGTAGTGGTGTACAACACGAAAATTTCTTCTCTTAAAAGATTCAAGAAAGATGCAAAAGAAGTTTTAAAAGGATATGAATGTGGTATCGGGTTGGAGAACTTCAACGATATCAAAGTAGAAGACGAGATAGAAGTAAGTACAAGCAATAAACCACAAAGCTAACAATGAGTTTGTATGTGTGTCCTACGCCAATTGGTAATTTAAAAGATATAACACTAAGGGTAATCCTTATGTTAAGAAAAGTAGACTTGATTGCTTCTGAAGACACAAGAGTCACTCGTATTTTATTGAATAAATATTCTATTCATACACCACTTACAAGCTTTCATAGTCACTCAAGCGAAAGAAAATTAGAAAAGCTTGTGAATGAGATAGACAAAGGGAAAGAAATTGCTCTTGTTACAGATGCAGGGACACCAGGAATATCAGATCCAGGATATCGACTGATTAAAACTTGCATTGATAATAATATACACGTTGAAGTAATGCCTGGACCTACCTCATTCATTCCTGCACTACTCCTTTCTGGATTTCCTCCTGCTCATTTTACTTTTTATGGATTCCTTCCGAGAAAAGAGGGAAAAAGAAAAAAAATCTTGCAGAGTTTTGCAAATACTCCTTGGCCTGTTATTTTTTTTGAGTCTCCCTTCAGGGTGAAACAGTTTCTTGCTGAGCTTATAGAGAGTGCGGGAGATGTAGATGTTGCTGTTATACGAGAGCTTACAAAAGTCTATGAAGAAGTACTAAGAGGAAAAGCATCATATATCCTTAACAAATTAGAGAGCCGCACAATAAAGGGAGAAGTTATTATTGTGGTATCTTGCAAAAATCAATAAGATGGTTCTATATGATATTTAATACCATTATTTATTTAAAAGAAGTAAGTAGCACAATGGATATCTCCAGGCAGTTTATTCCTGTTCTGAAGCCACCATTTATCATCATAGCTGAAATACAATCTCTCGGAAGAGGACGGAGAAATAGAAAATGGCTTTCTCCAAAAGGAGGTTTATGGTTCACGGAAGCAATACACATAAAGAAATTTTGGGGATTATCCCTTTTTATATCAATCCCTATCCTAAGGGTTGTAAGAAGATATGTACAGGACATCGAAGTAAAGTGGCCAAATGATCTGTTTCTTTGTAATAGAAAAGTTGCTGGAATTCTTGTCGAAAGGTCCCAAAATGTTGCATTTATAGGAATAGGAATAAACATTGAAAATGATATACCTGAAGAAGCTAAAAAAATTGCAATCAGCTTGAAAGAAAAGAAAAATGTAAATAAAATAAAAATATTTAAGGAGATACTAGAAGAAGAGGAAAAAATTCTTCCCATATTTCAGCAGTCAGGATTTGCACCATTTAGAGAAGAGTACGAGAATTCTCTTATGTTCATGAAAAAGGATATTATTGTAAAGAGCAAAAAAATAATGCAAGGTAGAGTACTGGGAGTTACTGAGTTTGGGGAGCTTGTGCTAAAAACAGCGTATGGTATGGAAAAAATTGCCCAGGGTACAGTTCTATCAACACAAAACAGCGTTTAGAAACTTCACTAAGTGTAATAATGTGATATAATTTTTATAGTATGAATAAGGAGGTGATATGAAGATAGCTATAGGGTCTGACCATGCTGGCTTTGAATTAAAGGAAACAATCAAAACATTTTTAAAAGAAAAAGGAATTAAAGTAAAGGATTTTGGCACGCACTCGGAGGAACGTGTCGATTATCCTGACTATGCCATTCCTCTAGCAGAGAGCGTTGCAAGAGGAGAGGAGAACTTTGGTATTTTGATATGCGGCACTGGCATTGGTATGTCCATTACTGCAAATAAGGTAAAGGGCATACGAGCAAGCCTCTGTAGTGATGTATATTCAGCTCATTCAGCAAGAGAGCATAACAACGCAAATGTGCTTTGCCTTGGCGGCAGAGTATTGGGCAAGGAGCTTGCAAAAGAAATTGTAAACACGTGGCTGAATGCTTCTTTCTTAGGTGGAAGACATAAAAGAAGGATTGATAAAATAATGAACTATGAAAGATAATGGGTGGATAACAATCGATGGCGATTCCGGAAGCGGGAAAACCACCATTGGAAAGTTACTTGCTAACAGAATTGGCTTTGAATTTATCGACAGTGGGCTTCTGTACAGAGCTGCTACTTATGTAATTATTGCATGTAAAAAAAGTAAAGATAAAAAATCCTGGGCAGATATTGTAAGAGATACTTCTTTTAACATAGAGAAAAATACTGTATTTATTGATAAAAAAGTTCTTTCCCAGGATGAACTGCATACTAAGAAAATAGATGACCTTGTATCATCTGTTTCCACAATTAAAGATATTAGAACAATAATAACGAGAATTCTCAGAAATATCGCAGATACAAAAAATGTTGTAATGATTGGAAGAGATATAGGCTCTGTTGTACTACAGGAAGCATTTATCAAAATTTATCTTACTGCAACGTTGAGAATAAGAGCAGAGAGGAGATACAAAGAACTCATAGACAAAGGTAATATTATAACGTTTGGTGAAGTGCTTAAAAATTTGGAGAAGAGAGACACAATGGATTCTGCACGTAGTGTTTCACCTTTAATAATTCCTAAAGATGCATATGTAGTTGACACAAGTATTCTTTCACCTGAGAAAGTTATAGAAAAAATTATACAGTTTATAAAAGGAAGGAAATATGCTGTACGCAATACTACATATACTTTCTAAACCGATATTCGGAATATTTTTCCGCTTAACTTCATACGGGATAGAAAACATCCCAGAGAAAGGTGGTGCAATCATTGCTCCAAACCACCAGAGTTTTTTAGATATTCCAATTGTCGGTTCAGCTATGCCAAGAAAAATGTGCACATTAGGGAAAAAAGAATTCATAGAAAGCAGGAAAGGGGCATGGTTTTACAGAAGGATGGGAGGGATACCTATTGATAGAGGCAGTACGGATTTGAAAGATTTGAGGTTTGCTATCAATGCATTGAAGCAAGGCAATCTACTTTTGTTATTTCCGGAAGGCACAAGATCAATAAATGGCAGAGTCGGATACATAAGAAAAGGCGCTATCTTTCTTTCTTATAAATCACTTGTCCCTGTTGTGCCCGTAGGTATCGCAGGGACAGAGAAAGCCCTGCCAAAGAATGCACGATTTCCAAAGCCAGTACATATTGTAGTTACATTCGGAAAACCTATTAGACTATGGGAATTGTTTAATCCTAAAGAGATTTCCTTTTACGACAAATCAGTCGCATATATCAGAGAAGAGATGGAAAAATGCATAGAAATATCAAAAAAAAGATTATAGTTGCAAAGAATATCGGGTTTTGTTCCGGGGTAGACAGAGCAGTAAAGCTTGCCGAGGAAACTGCAATTAAATTTAAGGAAGTCTATACACTTGATGCTTTGCTACACAATGAAGAAGAAATGCAAAGGCTCAAAGAGAAAAGAATACTACCTCTGCATAATTTAAATAATAAGGGTGAAGTTATTCTTCTACCTGCTCATGGTTCCACTACTTTGGAGCATAAAAAAGCAAACAAAAACTTTAAGAATGTCATAGACACAGTGTGCCCATTCGTTTTGAGGACAGTGCATATTATCAAGAATCTTGTAAAAGAAAATTACAAAATTGCAATTGTAGGTGATAAGAATCATAGAGAGGTAAAAGTGCTCTCCGATGCAGCTTATAAAAATCTTCTTGGCGTATTTCAGGACGAAAGTGAGGTGAAAAATATACAGAACATCCCCAAATTGGGAATAGTAGCACAATCCACAACATCTCAGAATGTATTTTTTTCAGTAGCAAAGAAGCTGATAACGGTTGCAGGTGAAACAAGATGCTTCAATACAATATGCAAAGAGACGTTGAGAAGGCAAGAAGAAGCAAAAAAAATTGCAGAGAACGTAGATTGTATGATAGTTATTGGTGGTAAGACAAGCGCAAATTCGCATTGGCTATATGAGATGGTCAAAAAAATAAATAAGCGTTCCTATTTTATTCAAACAGAAAATGATTTGAACCATATTCCCCTTAAAAACTTTATCTTAGTGGGTGTTGCCTCTGGCACATCCACCCCTTATTGGCTTATCAAGAAAATTATAAGGAGACTTGAAGAATGAAAATATCCGTTATCGGCGCTGGCGCATGGGGTACGACTATCGCAGAACTTTTAGGAAAGAAAGGGTTCGAAACAACACTGTGGATTCATAGTAAAAAAACATCTGGCGCAATTAAGAAATGGAACGAAAATATCTTTTATCTAAAAGGCGTAAAACTTTCTCACATCGCACACCTTACAATGGACTTAAAAGAAGCACTTAATGAAGCAGAAATCATTGTTTTAGCCGTACCTTCTCAAAAATTGAGAGGTGTTATAAAAGATGGGCAGCCTGTAAATGCACCTGCGATTGTAAACCTTGCAAAAGGTATTGAGATAAGTTCTAAAAAACGTATGTCTGAAGTAGTTAAAGAAATATGGCATAATGTTCCTGCTAAAAATATTGCTTCCCTCTCAGGGCCAAATTTCTCTTTTGAGATAGCAAGGGAGATGCCTGCTGCAACAGTAATCGGAGGCAAAGATAAATCCATCCTAAAAAAACTGCAAAACATCTTTATGACTGATTACTTTAGAGTATACTATACAGAGGATATTGTAGGCGTAGAATTAGGTGGATCCTTAAAAAATGTTCTTGCTATCGGTGGAGGGATAAGTGACGGATTAGGTTTTGGTGATAGTAGCAAATCATCTCTTATTGTGCGAGGTGTTGCTGAGCTTGTACGCTTTGGTACAAGACTTGGCGGAAGGAAAGAAACGTTCTACGGATTATCTGGTGTAGGCGATCTTATTGCTACATCTTTCAGTAAACTCAGCAGAAATAGATGGGCAGGCGAGGAAATCGGTAAAGGAAGAAACAAAGAAGAAATAGAAGCATTTACCAGCCAAATAGTAGAAGGTATGTACACAGTAAAATCAGTATATATGCTAAAAGAAAAATTTAACATAGATATGCCAATAACTACTGCGATTTACAACATTATTTATTTGCACAATTCTCCTAAAGATGAATTAAAAAAATTGATGCAGAGACCTGGGAAAAGAGAATCATGAAAAATGTTTTTAGTGCTTTTTGTATTTATTCCTCAGACCTATTTTTATCATTCTAATACCATTGGTAGCAGTAAATATAGCTAAGAAGAAAAATCCTAATGCTCCAACTTTGCTAAGGGTACTTCTGGGACCGTAATAAAGAAGATACAATCCTAATATAATAGAGAAGACAACAGTAAGCACATAAGAAATCACAATAATGATATTATATAACAACTTAACTGTCTTTTTCATTTGTTATATTCTACCAATAAAGAATTACTTTTAAGCATACAGCCAGCTTTCTTTAGATAATTTTTCATTTTTACTCCTGTTTACTATACTATCCTCAATTACGAACTGATAATTCTATATGTAATATATTGCAAAAAATTTTCCTGTCAAGCTTCTGTACAGATACAGCAGAGAAACTTCAAACATTACATCATTATAACCGAAATTACCAAAACAGAAAGTTAATCTCCCTGTCTAACCATCAGAGATTCTTTAAGATTTAAGGTTTCATTTTAGTGGACAAATTTTGTTTCAGATATGTTTCAGGTTGAGTGATACGTTTAGTTCTTTCAAAATCTCCTTTTTTAT
>CAYONU010000042.1:0-9933 GCA_964405445.1 uncultured Caldisericales bacterium
GGTAATGAATGGTCTATTCATTATTTTAGTTCTTTCTTCCTACTTATTTGGTTCTGTTAATTTTGCTACATTATTTACTTACGCCAAATACGGCATCAATATAAGAAGGCTTGGTGACCACAACCCAGGCGCAACAAATGTTTATCTTAACGTTGATAAAAAACTCGGAGTTTTAGTTGCCGTTTTAGATGCTTCAAAAGGTTTTATCCCCCTTGTATTTGCAAAAAGAATTGGTGCTCCAGACACTCTTTTTCTTGTCGTAGGAACAACAGCCATTTTAGGACATAATTATCCAATCTTTTACCATTTTGACGGAGGCACGGGAATATCCACTACAATAGGATGTGGATTATTCCTTGCACCAGAAGAGATGTTTATTATAGCTCTGTTCACAATTCCAATAATGTATTTTCTTCTTTACCTAAAGAATAAAAATAATAACATTTTCCCCTTGGAGACAGGCGAAGCTATCGTTTACATATGCTTCCTTCTGTTTATATTTATACCAACTTTATCTAATGAGGTTAAAATGTTTTTCCTCATTGCTACGATGCTCGTTGTGATAAGAAAATTTGACGTAGTACAACATTTATTCAGAAAAACAGCATAGGGCATTTACAAGTGTTAGGAGGCACAGTATGAAAATAAGCACCGTTGAAGAAGCAAAAAATATGGACAAGCAAGCAATGGATGATTTTCACATTCCAGACTTGCTACTGATGGAAAACGCGAGTAATGCTGTGTATTCTATTATAAATAAAGAATGTAGAGTACCCAACAAAAGATTTATTGTATTCTGCGGCACCGGTAACAATGGCGGCGACGGACTTGCTACAGCAAGGAAGCTCCATTCTGTCGGGGGAACTGTAAAAGTTTACATCTTAGGAGACGAGAAAAAATATAGAGGCGCAGCAGCTAAAAATTTTGAGATTGTATCACTACTATCCATCGAGATTAAGCATATTAAATCTTTAGAAGAAGTAGAAAAAGATATTGCAAACTCAGATGTAATTGTAGATGCCATATTTGGGACAGGGCTATCAAGAAACGTAGAGGGAACATACAGAAATATAATAGAGCTGATAAATAAAAGTAAAAAAATGGTATTCAGTGTGGATATTCCCTCAGGAATAAATGGTAACACAGGCAAGGTGATGGGAAAAGCTGTAAAAGCAAACTATACTATTACATTTGGCTTGCCAAAGATAGGCAACATGCTTTACCCTGGATATGAATATTGTGGGAAATTGTATGTAACGCATATATCTTTTCCTCCATCTGTTTATAACTCAAACTCAATTATGATAAGTACAAATGATTTGATAAAAATGCCAGAGAGACCTGTAGCAGGACACAAAGGAACCTTTGGATATGCATTATTTATTGCAGGCGCTTCCGGATACTTCGGGGCACCGTACTTTTCTGCGCTTTCATTTCTCAAGGCAGGCGGCGGATATTCAAGTCTTGCCACACCTCGATCCATTATGCCTTTCGTAGGAAACAAAGGTAGTGAAATTGTATTTATTCCGTTAAAAGAAACAAAAGATGGTAGTATCGCTTTTGAAAACAAAAACAAAATTCTCGAGCTTTCAAAGAAAGTAGATATCGTTGTTATAGGTCCGGGATTGTCGTTGAACGAGGAAACACAAGCTTTAGTAAGAGAACTTACAGTTTATATTGATAAACCTCTTATCATTGATGGTGATGGAATTACAGCTATCTCAAAAGATACAGAATTAATAAAAAAACGCAATGAGGAAACAGTTCTTACCCCACATTTAGGTGAGATGGCAAGAATAACAAAACTCAGCATAAATGAGATTGAGGAAAATAAAGTAAAAGTTGTTAAACAATTTGCAAATGAACTCAATGCATATATTATACTAAAAGGTGCTCATTCGCTGATAGGCTATCCGGATAATAGAGTTTTTATAAATATGAGCGGGAATTCCGGCATGGCTACAGCAGGCTCAGGCGATGTATTAACAGGTACAATTGCTGCAATGTTTGGTTTAGGATTGGACCTTCCTGAAGCTTTAAGAGTGGGAGCATTCATGCACGGACTTGCAGGAGACTTGGCAGCAATGGATTTAGGTAAAGACGGAATGACCGCTCAAGACATACTAAATCATTTGCCTTTTGCACTAAAAAGTTACAGGGAAAATTTAGAGGAAATTAGAGCAAAATACAGAGGATTTCAGCTCATTTAAAGGAGATAGAAATGATTAAAGAAAACGTAAAAAAGATATTAAAAGAGCTCCCTAAAGGAGTAGAACTGGAAGCAGCAGTAAAAACCAGAACGGCAGAGGAAATTACAGAAGCAATTGAGGCAGGTATAAAAATTGTTGGCGAGAATTATATGCGAGACGTAAAAGAGGTATATCCATTTGTGAAGAAAAAAGCAGAATGGCATTTTATTGGAACACCAGAAACACAGAAGCATGATCTTCTGAAGAGGAAAAATTTAGAGATATTCGATATGATAGAGACAGTTGATTCAGTAGAAATAGCAATGGAGGTTAATAAAAGATGCGCAAGAATTCCTAAAATAATGCCCGTTCTAATAGAGGTAAACAGTGGGAGAGAGCCTCAAAAATCTGGTGCAATGCCAGAAAATGTAGAGGTACTAATAAGAAGAATCGCTCAACTTGAAAACATAAAGATAATGGGGCTTATGACGATGGGTCCTCGCTTCGGAAATCCTGAGGACTCAAGACCATATTTTATAGAAACCAAAAAATTGTTTGATAAAATAAAAAACCTGGGAATTGAAAATGTTGAAATGAAATATCTTTCTATGGGAATGTCAAATTCTTATCACATTGCTATAGAGGAAGGAGCAAATCTCGTTCGCATCGGAACAAAAATATTCGGTGAGCGCAAAACTCAAAATCTAAAATAGAAACCATTACAAAAGAACCTTCTTTTAAAGAAGGCCCCTAAAAATATCCAATCTTAACTTTTCCGGAATTCTCACTTCAGCGAATGTGTTAATAACTGCAAGAAGCACATATACAGCAATAGATGCATAAACAATAGCTATGCCTGTTGCTGGTGTGATTACTGTTGCAGCAAAAGTTAGCATTCACTCAATGAACTATTGCAGAAATTAAAAGATATGGTAACATTATAAGTCTATGGCACATACGGCAAATATAAGCTTTTTAGTTTTTATTGTTTTTGCATTATTTTTTCAGCTTATTATGGGTGCGAATGACGGTGGTACTCTTTTAGGATCTATAATATCTTCAAACTTTATACATCCTTTATTCGCGATAATAATACTTTTCGGAAGTATGTTTTTTGCTCCATTTATTTTCGGTACGGCTGTAGTAAAAACCCTGGGAACGAAAATCCTTCCCCTACAATATATGAACATTCAGCTGCTCTATGGAACTGTGATTGCAACAGTTATATGGGTAATTATTGCGCAGAAAATAAAATATCCCGTCAGTATTTCATATACATTCGTCGGCGCCTTAGTGGGCAGTGGAATGGCTACGAAGTTTGCAAAAAAAATCGATACAATTGAAGTGTACAAGGTGTTCGGCGGATTGATAGTATCCATATTGATAAGTTTCGTTTTAGGATTCCTTTTGGTTAAGTTAATAAATTTTTTACTCCAAAGAGCCACTCCAAAAGCTTCCATTGCATTTAGGATACTGCAAATCTTTACATCTATACTGCTTGTTTTAGGTTATGGTTCTAACGATGCAGAAAAAACCCTGAGTCTGATATATATGGCTGCATATATAACTAAGTCCAAGATAAACCCAAATGCGAAGGATCCTCGCATTATTTTTGCTCTGGCACTTGTATTTATTATAGGTACGCTCTTTTTCGGAGGGAATGTAGCTATTACATCAGGATTCCGCATTATGCGCTCTAAGCCAAAACAAACATTCCTCGCCCAGCTAATCACATCTTCCACCGTGCTTTATTTTGCACATATCGGAATGCCTATAAGCAGTACAGAAACATTAAATATGGGATTAGTAGGAATAGGTTCGGGAGAAAACGCATATGCCGTAAAGTGGAACGTCGTAAGAAATCTCATTGTCACCTGGATTGCTACAATACCTTCTTCCATTGCTCTCTCATTCGGCATTACTTTTATTTTAGAGAAGATAGTTTGAACCAAAAAATTTTGCATATAAAAATCAAAAACTCCCAGCTATTGACATTATTCAAAACTTATGTATAATTATTCAATTAAATTATGAAAATATACAGCGGCACAGGGAATACATTCCTTATTTTTGATAATAGGGAAGGGAATGTGAGAGAAAAAGACAAAAGCAATTTTGTGCAGGATATCTGTGTACAAAATGGCAAAAAAGTAGACGGCGCAATATTTTTAGAGCAAAGCAAAAATTATGCCTTCTTTATGTCGTTCTACAATAATGACGGCACAAAGGCTGCATTCTGTGGAAATGGTGCACGCTGCATTGCATATTATGCATATAAAAATCATATTGCACCGAAGAAAATGATTTTTGACTCTTTGGCAGGGACAACAGAAGCAGAGATCTTAAATGATAATTTTGTGAAGATAAAGATGCCTACTGTTAAGGATATTCAGCTAAATAAGGTTTGCCATTGTAACGGAAAAACTCTAAATTATTCATTTATCAATACTGGCGTTGAGCACGTTGTCACTTTTGTCGATAAAGAACTAACAGATGAAGAGGTATTCAAGTACGGAAGGGAAATAAGATACAATAATGTGCTATTCCCTCAAGGGACAAATGTAAATTTTGTAGAGATACTGGAAAAAGGAAAATTATTTAACAGAACGTATGAAAAAGGTGTGGAGGCTGAAACAAAAGCGTGTGGTACAGGTGCAACGGCCTGTGCTGTTATCTATGCAAAGTTACAAGGATATACAAAGCAAGTTGAAGTAAATGTTTTAGGTGGCACACTATTTGTAGAAATGGATGAGAATTACAAGAATATTTATCTAATAGGGAAAGTAAAAATTTTAAATATTAAAGGAGGGAAAAATGATTTTTAAAGGCTCTGGTGTAGCAATTGTAACGCCTTTCGACGAGAAAGGCACAGTAAACTATGAAAAGTTTGAAGAACTTGTTGAGTTCCAGGTAAAGAATGGGACAAAGGCAATTATTGTATTAGGAACGACTGGCGAGGCTTCAACGCTTGAAATGGAAGAAAAGGAAAAACTCATATCAACTACCGTTAAAAAGGTAAATAAAAGGGTACCAGTCATTGCAGGAACCGGAAGCAATAACACAAAAAAAGCAATTGAGCTAAGTAAGAAAGCAGAATCTTTGGGTGCAGACGGACTACTCGTTATTACCCCTTATTACAACAAAACAACTCAAGATGGCATATATGCACACTTTAAAGCAGTTGCGGAAAACGTACATACCCCAATCATTGTATACAACGTGCCCTCGCGAACGGGATTGAACTGTTTCCCGCAAACGATTAAGCGATTAGCAGAGATTGATAACATAGTAGCAGTGAAAGAGGCAAGTGGCAATATTGCGCAGATTGCAGAAATCGCATCACTTGTTCCGGAAGATTTTGCTATCTATTCCGGAAACGATAATCAAATAGTACCTATACTTTCTCTGGGTGGAGCAGGAGTAATATCCGTGCTTGCAAATATTCTACCAAAAGAAACGGAGCAATGCGTAGATTCTTTTCTGAATGGCAATATTGAAGAAAGTAAAAAATTACAGCTAAAATATCTGCCTCTTATAAAGATGCTCTTTGTCGAAACAAACCCCATACCCGTAAAAACCGCTGCAAACTTAATGGGATTTAATGTAGGCGGTTTGAGGCTTCCCCTCGTAAAAATGGGCGAGAAGAACAAAGAAAAACTTAAAGAGACCCTGAAAGGATACGGTTTAATACGATGAAGGTAGCAATATCTGGCATTACGGGGAGGATGGGAAAATCAATCCTCCCCCTTCTGAAAGAATTCAAAGACATAAAGCTCATTGGAGGAATAGATAAAGAGAAGGGATTTGATAACTTATCTGATATACCTCACGTAATTATTGACTTTTCAAATCATTCTTTCGCTAAGAATCTGCTTGAGTATGCACTGAAGAATAATTGCAAGCTTGTCATTGGAACAACAGGACATACGGATGAGGAAGAAAAAGCAATTGAAAATGCATCAGAAAAAATTGCAATCTTTAAATCATCAAATATGTCTATAGGAATCAATGTGATGAATATACTTCTAAAGGAAGCAGTAGAAATTTTAGGTGAAAGCACGGATATCGAAATTGTTGAAATGCATCATAACAAAAAGAAGGATGCACCAAGCGGTACAGCTAAGATGTTTTATCAGACAATAAAAGATGTTTTAATTAATGCAGTACCTGTTTATGGAAGAAGGGGAGATAATGCAGAGAGAATAAAAAATGAGATAGGGATTCATTCAATAAGGGCAGGCGGCATCTTCGGAATGCATAATGTTATCTTTGCAAATGACGACGAAATCCTTGAATTGAAGCATACTGCACTTTCACGTAGGGCATTTGCGAGGGGAGCACTTATAGCAACAGAATTTATATTTAAAAAAGAAAAAGGATTATATTCAATGTTGGATTTACTACAAGGAGGATCAAAATGAAGGATAATGCATATGAAATTGCTGCATACATAAAGAATGCAAAGAAAACAACACCTGTCGAGGTATATGTGAAAGGGAAAATTGATACAGATATAGCTAATGTGAAATGCTTCCCCGCAGGCGATACAACTATCCTTATTGGCGAATATGAAGTAATAAAAAATATTCTTGAAAAAAATAAAGAAAAAATAAAAGATTATTACATAAAGTCAGATAGGAGGAACTCCGCAATACCGATGCTCAACATATTAGACCTGGATGCACGAATTGAACCAGGTGCTCTAATAAGAGACAAAGTAAAAATTGGGGAAAAATCTGTCATAATGATGGGCGCAGTAATAAACATTGGTGCTGAAATCGGCAGTGAAACGATGATTGATATGAATGTAGTGATTGGAGCACGTGCCATTATAGGGAGACACTGTCATATCGGTGCAGGTGCAGTAATCGCAGGGATACTTGAGCCTCCTGGCAAAACACCTGTTATCATTGGGGATAATGTACTTATCGGTGCAAATGCAGTGGTATTGGAAGGTGTAAAAATAGGCAATAATGCTGTTATTGCAGCAGGTGCAGTAGTAACAAAAGACGTACCGGAAAATGCAGTTATGGCAGGGGTCCCTGCAAAATTGGTAAAGATGGTAGATGCAAAGACAAAAGATAAAACAAAACTGCTTGACGACTTGAGAGGATAAATGATTATTGTCCAGAAATACGGTGGTTCATCCGTTAGTACAATTGAAAAAATAAAATATGTTGCAGAGAAAATTATCAGCAAAAAGAGGGCAGGCAACAAAGTAGTCGTTGTTGTTTCTGCAATGGGCAACACAACGGATCATCTCATTGAAATGACAAAAACAATTACGAATAACCCTGACAGAAGAGAATTGGACAGACTGTTGTCCACAGGTGAGCAAGCCTCATCTGCACTTCTCTCCATTACGATTAAATCAATGGGGGAGAATAGTACATCCTTTACAGGCCCTCAGGTTGGCATCGTTACAACAGATACATACACAAATGCACGTATCCTGAGCATTGATAATAAAAAAATTATGAATGCACTGAATAATAATAGAATTGTTGTGATTGCAGGCTTTCAAGGCGTTTCGCACAATGGCGACATTACAACCCTGGGAAGGGGGGGCTCGGATACATCTGCTGTAGCAGTTGCAGCGAGTTTAGGTGCTAAATGTGAGATATATACAGATGTGAATGGAATATATACAGCAGATCCACGCAAAGTAAACAACCCTAAAAAACTTTCACACATAAGCTACGACGCTATTCTTGAGCTTGCAAGTTTGGGTGCAAAAGTGATGCACAACAGGTCTATTGAAATAGCAAAAAAATTTAATGTGGAGATATACGTTGCTTCGACATTTTCAAATGAGAAGGGAACAACAATCGGCAAGGAGGACGAAATGGAAAGGATGGTTATTACAGGTATAACTTCAAATGAGAAGGAGATAAAAATAACTGTTTATAATTTACCAACAAAAAGCAAGGCGCTTTCAAGATTGTTCAGCAAAATCAGCAGTAAGGATGTAAATGTTGATATGATAAGCGAGACCGCTATCTCTGATGACTCATTTGATTGTTCTTTTACCATTCCTGCTAACAAAAAATTAAGTATCAAAGAAAGCCTTGAAGAGCTTAAAAATGAATTTCCGAAGATTCATTATGATATAGATGAAGATATTGTAAAAATATCTGTAGTGGGTGTAGGTATGAGAAGTCATCCCGGGGTCGCTGCAAAAGTTTTTAAGGCTCTCGAAGAAGAAAACATTGAGACTCAAATGATTACTACATCAGAAATTAGAATATCCTGTATTATCAAAAAGGAATATGAAAAAAAGGCTTTGAATAAAATTGCAGAGGAGTTTAACCTTACAGAATGAGATATATAAATGATGGACTAAGCATTGACGGAGTTTCTCTTATTTCTATAGCAAAAGAATTTGGCACACCCTTATACGTGTATTCCGAAAGAATACTTAAGGATAGAATAAACATTGTAAAGAATACAATTGGAAAAATAGGAGATGTTTATTATGCAGTAAAGGCAAATGCCAACCCATCTCTTTTAAAAATCATCTCCTCAAATCATTTCGGCGCTGATACTGTATCTATCGGAGAAATAAAAAGAGCTATCTCTTCAGGATTTCCAGAAAACCATATTGCATTCTCAGGTGTAGGAAAAAGAGCAGACGAACTTTCTTTTGCCACTAAGAATAATATTCTTATAAACGCTGAATCCGCTGAAGAAATCGAATTAATCTCAACTATTAAAAAAGGAATCCATATCGGCATACGTGTAAATCCGGATGTTTCTCCTTCAACACACCGCTATATTACAACGGGAAGTTACGAAAACAAATTTGGCATTCCAATTGACAGTGCAGCAGATGCATTTCTCTTTGCAAAAGAAAAAGGACTTTATCCTGATACAATACATGTACATATTGGCTCACAGATAAGTAAAATAGAACCATTTATAGAAGCGCTGAATAAAATAAGTAAGTTGAAAGAAACATTAAAATCGAATGGGATAGAAACCAAAAAAATGGATCTGGGCGGAGGATTTGGCATTGCTTATAAAGATAAAAAAGAAGAATTCCCTATGGAAGCATTTGCAGAGCGAATTTCACAGATGAAAATAAAAGATACTAAATTTATCTTTGAGCCGGGGCGCTTCATTATAGCTCCCGCCGGAATTCTTCTAACAAAAGTATTGTATAGAAAGTTTTATAATAAAAATTTTATTGTTGTAGATGCAGGAATGAATGACTTTATACGTCCTGCACTTTACGGTGCATATCATAAAGTTTTAAATTGCATAAAAAGGAGGAGTAAAAATATAATTGCGGATATTGTAGGCCCAATATGCGAATCAAGTGATTTTATTGCAAAGGGCAGAACAATTGAATTGCCAGAAAGAGGTGATTACCTTGCTGTCCTTGATGCAGGTGCCTACGGGTTTTCAATGAGTTCAAACTACAATATCCGCCCGCGTCCTGCAGAAGCAATAATTAAAGATGGCAAAGTAGAATTATTAAGAGAAAGAGAAAATCTATAAAAAGGAGATGAAAAAATGGGAGACATTTTGATTAAAACAGAAATCCCGGGGCCAAAGAGCAAAGAAATTGGTCAAAAAAGAGCAAAGTATGTAGCATCTGCAATGGAGTCATTTGCGCCTTTTTATATCAAAGAAGGGCATGGAGCAGTTGTAGAGGATGTAGACGGTAACAGATTCCTTGATTTTATCGGTGGATGGGGATGCCTTATTGTAGGGCACACACCTGAAAGAGTTGTAAATGCTA
>CAYONU010000043.1:0-9891 GCA_964405445.1 uncultured Caldisericales bacterium
GGTAGAAGATATTGATGAAAACATTATATATGCAGCGAGGATAATAGGTACATCTAATGCTCAGCTTGCAAGGAAAATCATTTTGCCACTTGCTCTTCCAAATATTTTTACTGGTTTAAAGATTGAAAGCGGGATGTCCCTAAGAACTGGAGTTGTTGCAGAAATGCTTGCAATACCTTCCGGGCTTGGATATCTGCTTATGAAAGGCGAATCTCTAATTGACACACAACTCATATTTGCTGTACTCATTGTAATGGGCATTATTTCCCTTCTCATCGATTATGCAGTGAGGAGAATAGAAAGAAGACTTCTTGTATGGAAGGACTAAAAGTTGAATCTGTTTCAGTAAGATTGTTAAAAAATGTTTCATTTACTCTTGAAAAAGGTGAAATAGGTGTTTTGCTGGGACCGAATGGTTCTGGAAAGACAACACTTCTCAACGCGATAAGCGGCATAATACTCTGCCCAACTGGAAAGATTTATATTGATGGAAGAGAAGTTACACATTTGCCTATGGAAAAACGTAGTATAAGTTATATATTCCAAAATCTTGCTCTATTCCCACATCTCACAGTATACGAAAACGTTGCATTCCCTCTGCATGTGAAAAAAGAAGAAAATGTAAACGAAAAAGTTATAAGAATTTTAAGGGAAACAGATATTCTTTTGCTTAAGGATAGATACCCTCTGAAGCTTAGTGGAGGAGAGAGGCAAAAAGTGGCAATTGCAAGAGCACTTGTAACAAATCCTTCTCTACTTTTAATGGATGAGCCATTTTCAAGCCTTGATTTTGAAATGAGAAAATTCATAAGAGCAAAATTTTTAAAAGTGATAAAAAAATTCCATTTAACAACACTTCTTGTTACACATAACCCTTATGAAGCGGAAGAAATGGGAGATAATATAATAAGAATAAGAAACGGTAGACTTATAAATAGTGGAAATAATATAAATAGAATTAAAGTAAACAGTATCAAAAGAATATCAAAAGATACAGCTATTGCCTATCTGGACAATTTTTCTCTTGTTATTCCTTTTAATAAGGATGAAAGAAGAAATTGTTATGTAGAATTTTTAGGAGAAGATCTCTATATCTCTTCTTTGAAACCACCTGTACCAACGCTCAATACACTGCAAGGAGAAATCATTTCATACAAAGAAAATGATGGAAGAGTGCAGATCTCTTTAAATGTAAAAGGAACAAGAATTAAGGGAAACATACCGCGGTATATGTGGAAAGAGATAGATAGAGATAAGGTTTACATTATTATTAAATATAGAGGGATAAAGATAAGGGAGGCAAACTATGATTTATGAGGTATTGAAAAACGAGTTTGAAAAAATAGCACTAAAAAATAACTTGCTGAATGAGGAAATAGAAGTGAAAGCACGTCCTCTTACACCTGAAGAAGCAATAGGAAATCCTACAGATAGGGATTATCCTTTAGTGAAAGGCAGAGAAAGATTAATGGATGCGCAGTTCAAAGATGCGAGGGGACAGGCGTTCACTAATATGTATGGTGATTTTTCTGGAACGATTTCTGATGTGTTAAATTTAAAACTCAATACAAATTATGAAAGAGCTGTGTTCATTGCTACATTAAATGCTGCACTAAGGCATTTGAATTTAGTGGGGAGAACTATACATTGCAGAAATGATGAAGCAAGAGAATGTGCTAAAAAAGCAGTAGAGTTTATAAAAAAGGAATTTGGCAACCCCAAAATTTTTCTTATAGGTTTTCAACCTCGCTTTGCAGAATTATTCTCACAGAATTTTGAATTAAAGATTACTGATCTGGACGATGATGAGATTGGCAAAAATGTTAATGGAGTAGTGGTAGAAAATGAAAAAAACACTAATAAAAACATTGAATGGGCCGATCTTCTCTGGATTACAGGCACAACTGTCGTGAATGATACAATCAAAGAATTTTTAAGTGTAAGAAAGGACAAAATATTTTATGGTACAACAATAGCAGGTGTAGCGTATTTACTGAAGCTCAAAAGATTTTGTGCAATGAGTAAATAAATTCATAATTTTTTCACAATTTGATGTATAATTAAGTCATATGGGAAAGATAAAGTTTTTAGATGGCGCAGAAACAATTGGTGGCACAAAGATACTTCTGGAAATTTCAGGGAAGCGATTTTTCCTTGATTTTGGCTTGAATTACAAAGAGAGAGGTCTGTACTTCGAAGAGTACTTAAATCCTCGTCCTTCTAATGGAATAGGTGATTTGTATTTTTTAGACCTCGTTCCAAAAATGAAAGGGATATATAGAAAAGACTTAGTCAGATTTATAAGGAAAGAAGGTGTTGAGCAGTTAGGTACAGGTGAGGAAATACCTTTTGTTGATGGTGTACTCCTCAGTCATGCTCACTTTGACCACTCTGGATACATCACTTTTCTAAGAAATGACATACCTATTTATACATCTCGAATTACTATTGCTTTAATGAAAGCAATGGAAGATGTGTCCATTACAAAATTTGAAACGTCTGTTTTTAAATTCATTAGGCGCCCTGCAGTGAATAGCTTTAAAGATCCGTCTTATTATGGGACACACTATGCCGAAGCAGTAAAAGGCGAAACAAATATAAAAGATTTATCTGTAACAGCTTGTCCCGTGGATCATTCTGTGCCAGGTGCAATGGGATTTATTATCAGGGGTAAAGAAGGAACAATTGTTTATACTGGAGACTTAAGGCTTCATGGTGAAAGAAAGCTGGATACAGAACAATTTATTCAGAAAGCAAGAGATGCGCATCCTGATATTCTTATTACAGAGGGCACAAATTTGCGGGGTAATGGCGAAGAAAGGGAATTCTGGACAGAGAAACGTGTTTTAGAAGAAGCCGAAAAGGTAATTAATAAAACAAAAGGTCTTGTCCTTGTAGATTTTTCTATAAAGAATGTTTACCGATTTCTCACGTTTTTTGAGCTTGCAAAACTGAGCGGACGAAAGTTCGCTATTTCCTTAAAGGATGCGTACCTTTTGGATGCAATGAAGAGGATAGGAATGCCTGTACCTTCCCTTTCGCACCCGAATATTTATTTTTATCTTGAAAAGAGGAAAACAGGTACCTATCGCGATAAAGATTATTCAGAGAAATGGATAAAGTGTATAATGGAAAAATTGGATAAAAGTAAAATTGTTACTGCTAAAGAAATTAGAGGAAACGAAAGTGCATTTATGCTCGTGCTACGTTATTTTAATTTTCAGCAACTCATAGACCTTCGCCCAAGCAATGGGAGTGTATACATTCATTCTACTTCTGAGGCATTTACAGAGGAACAACAAATTGATGAACGGCGAATGAACCATTGGCTTAAACATTTTGGGCTATACCCCAGGATTCATATACATGCATCAGGTCATGCTAAAAGAGATGATTTATTTTATATTGCTTCGGAGATTAACCCAAAAGTAATTATCCCTGTGCACACAGAACACCCTGAAGAATATGCAGAACAGTTTGGAAACAAAGTAAAAATAGTAAAGAATGGAGATGAAATAAATTTTTGAGGAGGTGTTGAAATGGACGAATTAAAAGAGACGCAGCAAACAGCCCAACAAACAAGAGGTAAAAGTTGGGCAGTAGCACTCATTGTGGGTATTATCATTGGTGGTATTGTCGGAGGCATTTTCGGGACTTACCTTGTATTTAAGAGTCCGAAGCTTTTCCCTTGGGCTAAAGTTTCTACGACTATAAACCAATCAAATCCTACTACGCATTATATAAATAATAGTAATGCTCCTTCAATTGAAAGTGCTGTAGAAAATGTGGTAAATGAGGTTTCCCCGTCAGTTGTAAGAATTGTATCTACAAGACAGGTGATAGATTTCTTCTCTTTGCAAACTGTTCCTCAGGAAGGCCTCGGTTCTGGTATAATTATAAAACCAGATGGTTTAATACTTACCAATAATCATGTGATAGAGGATGCTGATAAGATTAAGGTAACACTGAGCAACGGGAAAACGTACAAAGGAAAAGTAGTTGGCAAGGATCCTATAAGTGATGTGGCTCTTGTAAAAATTGATGCGAAAGATTTACCTACTGCTAAACTCGGAGATTCATCAAAGCTTCATGTGGGACAATTTGTTGTAGCCATTGGTAATCCATACGGATTGGATCATACTGTAACGGTTGGTGTGGTAAGTGCACTGGAGAGAAATATTAATGTAGGAAATAAAACAATGCATGGTGTTATACAAACTGACGCAGCAATTAATCCTGGCAACAGTGGTGGGCCGCTTGTGAATCTTGATGGAGAAGTTGTCGGCATTAATACGATGATATATAGTAATGCACAAGGGTTGGGATTTGCAGTATCGTCCAATACCTGTAAAAAAGTGATTGATAGCATTCAGAAAACAGGCAAAGCAGAATGGCCGTATATGGGAGTAGAAATTACAACAATGACACAGGAAATTGCAGATCAGCTCAAAATTAAATATACGCCGGGAGTAATTGTGATGCAGGTAATAAAGGATAGTTCAGCAGAAAAGGCAGGAATAAAACAAAAAGATATTATTACTGCTATTGATGGAAAACCCATCAAGACTTCGGATGAACTGATAAATATAGTTCGCTCTCATAAAGTAGGTGATCATATTGTTGTGGAAATTGCAAGGGCAGGTATCAAGCAGCATCTCAGATTAGAAGTAGTCCTTCAGGCACAACCCGTGCCAAAGGACAATAAAAGCAATAACAACTCCTTTCCATTTCCATTTGGTCCTAATCCTTAATTTTTGTCCGGGGGTCTAAATCCCCCGGAATTTCATAGAAACTTATCCGTAAATGTCATTAATTCCTTTGAGGGGATCTTCTTTTTGTTCCTGTACTTCTTTGAAGAAATCCTTTTCATATTCTCTCACTCGCATCGCCACAGGCATTGGTACAGAATATCCGAAAAGAAGTGTTTCCTGTGACTGGAGCGTTCTTAAAATCTTTTTTAATCGCTTGCCGCCACCTACGCCCTGAAATACTGCATCCATATCCTTTTCATCCATCAGTTGTAGCACAAAACGTGTACCTACCTGTGATAAAACTTCTTCATCAATTTCACAAGGGCGTTGGTCAATAATGGAGAGAGTTACATTAAATTTCCTCATCTCACGTGCAATTGTTCCAAAAATATTCTGATCCTTTAAGTTTGTAGAAAGAAATTTATGGGCTTCTTCAATAACGATAACTATACGCTGTTTTTCTCTTTCTTCTTCTTTTAGCTTTTCATATTTCCTGTGAATCCTTCGTGATATTACATTTGCAACAAGAAAATACGAAAGAGGATCATTTGCATACTTTCCAGAAAACTGTACGACAACGGAAATGCCATTTTTCAAGTAATTCAGCATCTGATCTATACTGTTTTCTTCGTTGATATCCTGAATGAACTTTAAGGAACTCAGTCTGTTGAGATGTCTCACAAGTGCCCCAAGAGAAGCACTATTTGCACCGATTTTCTCTGCTTCTTCAGCAATTTCTTTTTCACTTTTTCTCTGAAGAGAAAAAAGGTATCTGAGCCAATTTACTCCTTTTTGTCTATATGTAAGTAGTGCTGTTTCTTCAGATTTTTCCGAGTAATGCAAAGATGAAGAGACAAGGGAAAGGTCCTGTGGCTCAATGTATTTTAATGGAATGTTGATATAGCTGTCAGCATCCGGGTTATTTGCTACATCAAATACCTTTACTTTTGTAGGGAAGAGAAATTTCAATGCAGGTACATAGTTCTCCCCGCTCTTTGCTGTACGCCCATATTCATTGTGCATATCAAAGATAAGAAGAGATGCAACATTATGCTTGATAATGCCTGAGTATATGATACGTGCTAAGAATGTTTTACCTGATCCTGTTATCCCGAAGATTGCACTGTTCCTTTCGCATAGCTTTTTAAGATCCACATAGATTTTTTCCTCCATTGTGAGTGGTGTACCTACGAAGAATGGTACTGCTGCGTTTTTCTTAAAAATTGTTTCAAGGTCTGTACCTGTTGCTCTCCGTGCGATAGAAAAATGTTCTGGAATTGTTTTTATAGAAAAAATATTACCTGCGCTATCTGCCATTATATAAGGAGAAAGTACCGCTTCACTGAAAATAACGGGTCCTGTAATTGCTCTCTTCTTAAAGTCATTATCTGGAGGATCAAAAAATACATCCTCATTTGCCGACATAAGCTTCAAATCGTCAATAATACCGAAGTATTGGTAGAGCCTTCCCTGAATAACAACAAAATCGCCAATGCGTAATGTTTCTGGAGAAATCATTCTGTCCAGTCTTATTACAAAACCCTCTCCTATAGAACCTGATTTAAGAAAACCTATCATTTGTTATGTTCTCCTAGAATGTCTATAAACCTTTTTAGAGTAATATAGTCGTCTCTTAAAAGGAAAGCAATTCTATTTGCTATATCAAGTAGGATATTCTCTCTTTCGTTTTCGTCTAAAAGGGAAATATACTTTTGGATGAGATACATAATTGCATCATCTCTCTCCGGAATTTTATTCTTATCAATGCAGAAAAGTGTATCAATAAATGATATGTCCTTAGAGATCTCTTTTAGTTCTTCATCAGGTACTGGATAAAGTAAAGAATGAATCTCGGGGAGGTTTTCGGGCAATAAGAATTTTGTTTTTTTATTCTTTTCTCCCACTGGTACTGCATAAAATGACCACTTCATCAGTTCAAAAACTTGTGGTTGCTCTTGTTTTAGCAGGTCAAGTGGCCTACCATAAGCCATAGGAGTACGTCCAGGGTTCCTGCTCTCTGTAAGAAGTTTTGTAACAAGAAAATGATAGATAGTACTACCTTGTGTCTCTACTAAACTCCCTAAAGGAGGCAGCATATCCATTTTACCTTCGGCAATAACGAATGAAGATTCCACAGCTATTACTTCACCAACTTTTTCCATTTAAAGTATTATAGCATTTTAAAGAAAAATTTGTATAATATAAATGAAGATTTATTAGGAGGTGCAATATTAATGTAATTGACGGGAAAAAGGTTGCAGAGAAAGTAATAAGAGAAATTACAGAAGAAGTAGTAAAACTGAAAATAAAAGGTATTACACCTGCTTTATCCATAATAATGGCAGGGGAGAGCAAGCCAAGCATTATCTATGCAAGGAGTATAAGAAAAAGAGCCGAAAAGTTAGGGATTTATGCGGAACAGTACAATTTGACTGGATCGATCTCTAACTCGGACCTCTTGGTAGCAGTCGAAAAAGTTAATAAAAGGAAGGAAATTAACGGGATACTTGTGGAACTCCCTTTGCCAGATAATATAAATAGAAAACTTGTTCTTGAAGCAATTGAGCCGATGAAAGATGTTGATGGATTTCATCCAATAAATATGGGAAGGCTTCTGGGGGGGAATCCTGTATTTATCCCTGCTACCGCACAGAGCATTATTGAGACAATAAACAGTATACATACTTCGATAGAAGGAAAGAATGCAGTAGTGATAGGAAGAAGTAACATCGTAGGCAAACCCGTTGCACTGCTTCTTATGCACGAAAATGCGACAGTTACAATATGCCATTCACATACCAGGAATTTAGAGGGGATTGCAAGAAGGGCAGATATCCTAGTTGTAGCTATTGGAAAACCTAAAATGGTTAATAGAGACTATATAAAGAGAGGTGCAACTGTCATTGATGCAGGCATTAACAAAGTGAATGGCAAGATTGTAGGAGACGTAGATTTTGATGATGTAAAGGATATTGCAGGTAAAATTACACCTGTTCCAGGAGATATTGGCATGCTTACAACGCTTATGCTTTTAAGAAATACTGTAAAAGCAGCAAAACTACAGTATAAGATATAGTTTAGAGTATATTTTTCGTAAATATTGTACTATATTTGACCCAAAAGTAAGTTACGATCTAGAAGCTTTTTTGGATATACTGTATAAGTGTACGGTACAAAGGAGGTATTATGATAAAAATTGATGGGGATTCTCTCTCCTTAAGCGAAATAGAGAAAGTGGCAGATGAGTTTGAAGAAGTTCGGCTCTCTGAGAGAGCATTACCGCATATAGAAGAGTCTGCTAAATATGTTGAAGAAGTAGCGAAAAGGGGAGAAATTGTATACGGAGTAACTACGGGGTTTGGCGAACTTTGCAATGAAATTATCAATAAAAAGGATGTAGCACGCTTACAGGAGAACCTTCTTAAGAGTCATGCGTCTGGTACAGGCATACCTCTTTCCGAAAGAGAGGTTCGGGCATCGATAATTGTCCGGGCAAACTCACTTGCAAAGGGATACTCCGGCATAAGAAAGGTTACCTTAGAAAAGCTCTTAGAACTTTTAAATAAGCGAATTTATCCGTATGTACCTGCATATGGCTCTGTGGGTGCATCCGGAGATCTTGCACCACTTGCTCATATCTCCCTTCTTCTAATAGGAAGAGGAAAAGTTATCTATAACAATAAGGTTCGAGATGCACTTCCTGTTTTGAGAAAAAATGGCATTACTCCTATAAAAACACTTAAGGCAAAAGAGGGACTTGCACTTATCAATGGGACAGCGGTAGAAACAGGTATTGCATCACTTTTGCTGAGAGAAGCAAAGTATATTCTTCTTGCTTCTCTTAAAGCTGCTGCTCTTTCTATGGAAGCACTACGTGCACGAAAAGAGGCTTTTGACCCTAGAATTCAGGACTTGAGGTTGCATACGGGGCAGAAAGAAGTAGCAAAAATAATACTAAATGAAATCTCTGGGAGTAAATTAATTAATTCTACAAATAAAGTACAAGACGCGTATTCTATTCGTTGCATTCCTTCGGTTTATGGTGCTATAATGGATAATCTGAGATTTATAGAAAGTGTACTAATTGAGGAAGCAAATGCTGTGACGGATAATCCTATTATTTTTGCAAAAGATAAATGCATTCTTTCCGGTGGAAATTTTCATGCTGAACCTATTGCTTTTGCAATGGATATGTTCAGCATCGTCGTTGCTGAAATAGGCGATATTACAGAGAGGAGAATCAATAGATTGCTAAATCCTGCTCTGAATGAAGGCTTACCTGCTTTTCTTATTAAGCATGCTGGTCTTAATTCAGGTATGATGATTCCTCAGTATGCAGCTGCAACGCTTGTTTCAGAAAATAAAACTCTCTGTCATCCGGCGAGTGTAGATTCTATACCTGTTTCTGCTGACCAGGAAGATCATGTAAGCATGGGAATGAATGCAGTACTTAAGGCAAGAAAAGTGTTGGAAAATGTTGAAAGGATTGTTGCAATTGAGCTGCTCGTTTCTGCTCAAGCTGCAGATTTCGTCGGAGAAGAATCCTTAGGCAAAGGTACAAGCAATACATATCATATTATACGTAATTCTGTATCTTTTGCAGAAGAAGATAGAGAATTTTCCTATGATATGGAAAAGCTCTATAATCTTTTAAGGGAAAGGAAAATGTAACCAATTAGAAAAGCGAATTTTCTTCACCAATATTCAGGTACTGTTTTGCTCTTTTTGTTGCGATTCTTCCCTTTGGTGTTCTTAAAAGAAAAGATATTTTCATTAAGTATGGCTCAATGATATCCTCAATTGTTCCTTTATCTTCTCCAATTGCTGTTGAAAGCGTGGAGATCCCTACAGGTCCTCCTTTGAACCTTATTACGAGATTCCTTATGTATTTTCTATCCAGATCATTCAGTCCAAAATTATCTATATGCAAGCTTACACAACTTTTTTCTACAATATTTTTCTCAATTCGGCTGATGTTTTCCACCTCTGCAAAATCCCTCACACGCTTAAGTAACTGAATTGCAATTCTCGGTACGCCTCTTGCTCTTCTACCGATCAACAGTGCTGCATCCTCTGCTATATTAATATCTAAAATTTTGCTGTCCTTTAGCACGATTTCTTTCAACTCTTCAGAGCTGTA
>CAYONU010000044.1:0-9747 GCA_964405445.1 uncultured Caldisericales bacterium
TGTTTCAAAAACTCTTCCTTTTATTTTTCTCTCTCCATTTTGAAAGCATCATATAGAGCGAGTTTGGCTTTTCCAAAAATAAAGGGAAGGAAATAAACATATCATTTGCTAATTCCCTGAAACGCACATCCTTAAATCTACCATCAATATAAAATAAAGCACAGTATTGATTGTCCTGCAGAAGCTCAAGTGAAATATTCTTCAGCATAAAAAATGAAATATTATAATACTTTTCCTTATCCAACGGCTCCGCTGAGAAGAATGTAGGCATTTTAACAAAATAAATCTCACTCCACTTTTTATTAACTGGCATAACATCATACATCATTATTTGTATTTCTGCTGCTTCCATTCTCTGGTCCGTACCTTTTGCTTTTACATTATACCCTTTGCTTTTAAAAGCAAAATAAACTTTCCTCAAAATGTCCAATGAAGAAAATAAAATAAGGGTTTTTTCGTCTTTTTTATGCACTCTTTCAAAAAAATGAGTAAACTCACTTACGAAAGAATCCCTATTCGGCGAAGACAAAAAAAGTGGTACAGCAGAGAAAACCTTATTTTTGGTTTGCGGCTCGGAAAAATCAAATTCTTTGCCATCTATGCCTGAAAAATCAGCAATCACATTATCACAATTATTTATACTAAAAGTGGGTGATACAAAAGTAATGCTGTCTGCTTCCTCCCGTATTTTACGAAAAAAACCGTGAGCGTTGCTATAACCAGAAAAGATAAACGGTTTATCCTTTCTTTTTTCAACCCAGAAGCAATCGGCACCAAAGAAATTTTTAAGAACTGTGTTATTAGTATTTAAGAATAACCCTTTTATTGATTTTATTATATTATCGGGAATTCTTTCTTTTATTGCCATTTCATCAATCAGAGTAAAGGCACGTTCAATCTCTTCTATCTTCCACTGCGGGAACTTATAGTAAAATGCAAAAAACTTTAGGTCATTCAGAGAAAAGCCAATTTTAGAAAGAGAAAAAACTTTTGGCATTCTAAAGGCATTGAGGAAGATAATGCTCCTTTTCATAAATGGGTAGTTATAGTTTTGTTTATTAAAGAAAAAAGAGTGATTTACCATCAGTACCTGAGACGTGTCTCCACTATTAACTGCTATTTGAAGAGGGCACACATCCTTATATTTACAACTCTTCCAGTCTTTATCGCAAAAAGACAGAAGTTTGAGCAAGGGATTTTTTCTTATATAAGTTGGCGCATTGCCGAGAGAAAAATTACGCGTTTTATAAAGGTAAGAAATCAGCATAGCAAAATGCATCCTAAAGTATGGAGGAATAAGGTGTACATTGTTTAAAAGATAATCAATCTTATCAGGACATATAAATAGATTTAAATTGTCAAGTTTATTTACTTCGGATCCTTCCTTTTTAAATACGTCAGCAACTTTTTTACTTTCAAAGTCGCTGTAAACAGATATCATTAGGCGTTTCTTAAAGGAGGTATGTGCGATACCTTGCAATAATTTTACGCCATCATTTGCCGAGGCAATAAAGGTAACATCGCTTAAGTATTGGTCTATCCCTTTCTCTATATAATTAAAAGGTAATTTCGGTTCAACAACTACTTCCTTTTTTTTCTCCCATACAAGGGGCGTTTCTTTTCCGTTTGCTCGTTCCCAGTTATCTCCAAATATTAAATCATAGTTTCTTATACCTTGCAAAATCTCCTTTAGCTTATGAAGCAGATAAGGATCAGTTTTTTCCCGTTCATTTACAATCTGCTGAAAAAGACCGTACAGCATCATCGTATCTGAGAGTGCTCTGTGTGCCTTTTGTTTTTGTATCGACAGGCTTTCTACAAGATTCTGAAGGCTGTGAGATGCAAAGGAAGGAAAGAATAATCTGGCAAGCTCGAGTGTATCAAAAAATTCATTTTTAAGTCTTTCCCCTAAGAATTTTTCCAAAAATATTTTATCAAAAGATACGTTATGGGCAATAAGCGGGTCATTGCCGATGAATGCCTTTACCTGTTTTTTCACAACTTCTCTATCCGGTATCTTCTTCATATCTTCCAACGTGATACCGGTGAGATTAGTAACAAACTGAGGGATATTACGCACTGGCCGGACAAATGAATTGAAATGATCAACAATCTCATTACTTTGAACTTTTATTGCACCTATTTCAATTACTTCGTCTGCTTCGGCATTCAGCCCGGTTGTCTCAAGATCAAAAAAAATAAGGGTGAGCTTATCTTCAGTCAATTAAGTCCTTTCTACTTAAGATACACAATTGTCGCACCAATCCCGCCTTCTTCCGGAGTGCCTGTATAAAAGTTTGATACGTGCGGATGTTTTTTCAGATAGTCAAAAACAGCTTTTCTTAGGGCACCTGTGCCCTTCCCATGAATGATATATACAAAAGGAAGCCCTACAAGGTATGCTGAATCAAGGTATTTATCCAATGCATCTATTGCTTCTTCCACCGTATAACCGTGCAAATCCAGTTTCATAGGCACTTCCATATTTACTGTATTTTTTATCTCTTCGTGTTTTTCCTCCTCTGTCCGAGATGTTTTTTGTTTCTCTACGTCTGAAGGAGAAACAGTTGCTCTAATACCTCCCACCTGTATCACAATTTTTTTCTTGTCCTCTAATTTTTGTAAAACAATGCCGTGCTTCCCAAAATTTGGCACATACACTATTGCTCCTTCTTCTATATCTTCCATGCCGAGAGACGTAGATTTTACTTTGGCAATTTCCTGTGCTTTATTGTTTACCTCTTCCTTTTTTGCACGCACTTCCTCTTTTGCCTGCTGTATAGCTCTCTGGCTCCTTATATAATTCTCAAGATTACGTATAATATCATTCATCCTGTGCTGTGTGTTTTCTACAATCTTTTGTGCTTCAGCATATGCCTTCTTTATTTCTTCTTTCTTCCTTTTATCCAATTCTTCAAGTTTTTTATTATACAGTTGCTTAAGTTCTTCCACTTCCTTTTGCATTTTTTCAATATTTTCTCTTGATTCACTGAGTTTTTTCTTATCAATTGACATTTTAGAAATTACCTCTTGTGCAAGAGTATGCTCGCTTGAAAGCTCACTTCTTGCACTTTCAAGTACCCTCTCGGGAATGCCAAGCTTTTTTGCAATAACAAAAGCATGACTCCCCCCAGGAACACCAATATACAATTTATAAGTAGGCTTTAGCGTATCTACATCGAAACCAACAGATGCATTTTGTGCAAAAGCAAATTCATAAGGAAACTCTTTCAACCTGCTGTGGTGTGTAGATGCAAGGGTTATTATATCGCGATTGTAAAGATCTTTAAGGATTGCGTATCCAAGGGCAGAACCTTCTTCAGGATCCGTGCCTGCACCCAATTCATCCAAGAGCACAAGACTTTCTCTGCCAGCATTCAACAATATATGTATGATTCGCTGCATATGTGAAGAAAACGTGGATAGACTCTGTTGAATACTTTGTTCATCTCCAATGTCAGCAAATACTTCTTTGAAAAATCCTATTTCGGAATTAGAATATGCAGGTATATGCAAGCCCGATTCTGCCATCAGAACGAATAAACCTACGGTTTTTAGTGTGACTGTTTTTCCGCCGGTATTTGGGCCCGTAATAATTAGCATATGATACTGTCCTCCTACTTCGAGATCAATTGGTACAACTCTATCCTTAGAAATGAACGGGTGTCTTCCCTGAATGATCATTATTTTTCTTTGTGTAATAAGTTTTACCTCACTGCCATTCATTGCTATAGAAAGCCTTCCTTTTGCAAACGCAAAATCAAGCTTTTCTATAATACCTAAAGAATGGATGAGATCATCTACTTTATTAAGGATGCTTTTTTCTATGTCTATGATAATTCTTTCTTCTTCCTGTTTTTCTTTTGAAGAAAGTTCTTGTAATTTATTATTTAATTCGATAATGGATAAAGGCTCCACGAAGAGTGTAAGCCCGCTGCTTGATTGATCCTGAATGACGCAAGGGAAGTTTGCTTTACCAGATTGTTTGATAGGTATTACGTATCTACCATTCCTCTTTGTAATGATCTGCTCCTGAATAATAGTTTCATACTGTTTGGAATAGATGACCTTCTGCAAAATGGTTTGAATATGCACACGTATAGTTCGCATCTCTCTCCTTATAATGGAAAGAAGTGGAGATGCTTTATCTAAAATCCTGCCGTCAGGTCCAACGGACAAACGGATTTTTGAAATAACATCCTTAAAATTCCTCAGAGAATTGCCATAAGCAAAAAGAAGTGGAAAATCATTTTTGTACAAAGAAAGCATATGCTTTATCTCACCTATTGTTTCAAGAACAGATGCTATTTTCAGCAGCTCTTTACCTGAAACAGGAGAGAGAACTTTAATTCTCTCTATGATGGGATAAATACCAATAAATTCCAGGAAAGGAAGTGTTCCTTCACGCTCATAAAAGTCTCTCGCCTGAGTTGTCTCCTTTAAAGATTTCTCAGCAAGTTCAATAGTAGTGTATGGCAGCAAACTACGTGCAATAAACTTACCACCCTCTGTAATGCAAAAGTCTTCAAGTTGTTCTTTTATTTTATCAAAATCTACTGATTTAATGGTTTCTTCTTCCATAAGAATTCTTTTAGTTCTTTAATACTCAATGTATTTATCACATCCTCTTTTTTTAGCCAAGCTCTTCTTAAAACCTTGCCTCCATAACTCATCATATTCAGGTGTCCTACGTTGTGTGCATCGGTTCCAACAGAAAAATATTTTACGCCCATTCTTTTAGCCTGTCTTATTAACCCAGAGGAAAGATCCATTCTTTTAGCAAACAAGTTTACCTCCAGCGCTACGTTGTTTTCAGCTGCTGCTTCAAATACTTTCATTAAATTTACGGGATAACCCTGCCTTATACCAATCATCCGTCCTGTAGGATGTGCTAGCACATTCACGAATTTATTTGAAAGTGCATTTACAAGCCTTAAAGTGTTTTTATCTGCACTATCATCAAACCCACTATGCATAGCACAAAGCACAAAATCAAGCTTAGAAAATATTGAATCTCCATAATCCAGTGAGCCGTCTCTATTTATTTCTATTTCACTTCCTTTCAATAAAATTGGAAAATCTTTTTCTTTATTCATTCTATCAATAATTTGCATTTGTTTCAATAGCCTTTCTCTGGATAATCCATTTGCAATTTTTAGCGATTCCGAATGATCCGTAATAGCAATATACTCATATCTATGGAAAAACCCCTCTTCCTTTATTTCTTTTAGCGGATTTGTTCCGTCACTAAAGTTACTGTGCACGTGTAGATCACCTTTTATATCAGTATCCTGTATGAGATGCGGTAGGGAATAATGAAGAGCAAGGTCTATCTCTTCTTCACCTTCCCTAATCTCCGGAGGAATGTACTGCATCCCAAGTTGGCTATAAACATCCCTTTCCGTTTTGCCTTTTATAAGAAAATAACCTTTCTTCGAACATTTAAATCCTTTGGATAAAGCTATCTCTTTAATGCGTATGTTATGCATTTTAGAGCCTGTGTAATAGATTAAAGCAGATGCAAAATACGGTTCTTTAACAATAAGAAATTTCAAAGAAATATTTCTTTTATCCTTTAAACTGATGGATTCTGTCGTTTCTTTCTCTATTCTTTTGTATGGTATATGATTTTTAATGGTGCTTTTCACACTTTCTCCATCACCTAAGACGACAAGATTTATGTTGTTTACCTTATCTTTGCCTCTTCTTATACTACCTGCAATTTCAACTCTCTCTATTCCATTCGCTTTCAGCAACAGGACGATGCTCCTTCCATAATTGTATCCTTCAAAAAGGCT
This sequence comes from uncultured Caldisericales bacterium, assembly GCA_964405445.1. Classification (GTDB taxonomy): domain Bacteria; phylum Caldisericota; class Caldisericia; order Caldisericales; family Caldisericaceae; genus CAJXKN01. The sequence continues at coordinate 5,799 of CAYONU010000044.1, forward strand.
GAGCTCTTTTTTGCTTTTCTGATACAAAAATAAGCTCTTCCTCAGCTGCTCCTCCATTCTCGTACCAAACTCCCTGTTGCTCTGTATTCTTCCACTGTTTACTGCCTTTGAAAGAGACGTTACCGAATCAATGTTCATTATATTATATAGTCTTAATACATCGCTTGCACGTATGCCGGGAAGTCTCGCAAGAATTTGCATTCCTTTAGGAATTTCTTTTTCTAATCTCTCTCTTAGTGAGGAATTGCCTTTATACAAAATCTCATTAACGTCTTCTCTCACTGGTTCAGGCAAAAAAGGGACATCTTCAGAGCTATGTATAGAGTCTTCCATTGCAATAATGGAATAAGCGCTTTTTTCATATATGGATGCAAGAGCCCATTTCCTCTTTAGAAGGAGCAACTGCTTTGTATCCAGGAATATACAGGCAATATCCCAGTTTGTCATTCTTTTCTCAGCTTTCCTTTAACCTTATTTTGAATAACTTTCTCAAGCTGATCAATGAATCTATTGATTTCTTCTCCTTTTAATGTTTTGTGAATTGAAGAAAACTCAAGGGAATATGCAAGATTCTTCTTATTAGGCGGCAATGGCATGCCCTTATAGATGTCAAAAAGAACAATTTTCTGAAGCTCAGGCGGCGCAGCAGAAATAATAGCTTCTCTTACATCTTTTTCAGCAGTATCTGAATCAACAACAATAGCAATGTCTCTCTTTACGGGTGGATACAGTGAAAATGGTTTAAATTGAATTTCTTTATTGCAGTGACGCATAAGTTTCTCTACATTTATTGCTCCGTAAAACACCCTATCTGCAACACCTATTTTATTTAATATATCATCATTTATTGTGCCAATATAACCAATTTTTTCTTTTTTAAGATAAATACCGGCAGATTGGTACGGATGCATCCACACAATCTGCTCAGGTAGATAATCAGGAGTTATATTACAGAATGAAAATATTTCTTCAAATATACCTTTAAGATAAGGAAAACTGTAAGCAAAATCAGCTTTAAGATAGTTTTTCTCACTTCTTTTTCCTGAAAGCAATATCCCCAATTCGTCTGCTTCCTTAAATTTTTCCTCTTTTTTAAAAATTTTTCCTATTTCAAATATTGCAATATCCGTATTGCCTACTTTTTTGTTCCGCTCCAATACGGGGAGCAACGTAGAAAGGAGTAGTGGTCGCATCAGAGACATATCAGATGAAAGAGGGTTAAGAAGTCTTATTATGCTATCCTTTTCACTATATCCGATGAGATTCAATAAAGATTCATTGGTGAGCGAAACAGTCCGGACTTCATTCAGGCCCATTTTTACAAGCTTATCCTTCAAGTTCCAGATGAAATCTTCGTAAGTTGTGCGCTTTGCACTTTTTAATTCACTTACAATCAATGTCTCACCAAATTCATTGTATCCTTTCATTCTCACAATTTCCTCAACGAGATCAATTTCTTTTTTGATATCTCTTCTGAACGAAGGTGCTGTAACTTCAAGTTGTTCTCCTTTATCTCTATAATCGAAGCCCTCAAAGTCAAAGTATTTTTTTACGTCCTTTTTGTCTATTTTCTCACCTAATATCTTCTCGGCGCGGCTCAACCTTAAATTCACCGGTTCAGCAGGCACGATAAATGACACAGCATTCTCCTTTGCCGGAATGCCTTTTGCTTCTTTTGATATGAGATCTGCTGCAATTAAAGATCCTGTTGGCGGCAGTAGAGGATCCGCACCTCTTTCAAAGATGTCAGATGCATCCGTAACAATACCAAGGCTCCTTGCACTCTTTGCAATGCAATGCGGAGAAAAATATGCACTCTCTAAAAAAACGTTCTTTGTCTTCTCGGTAACGGATGTTTCATACCCGCCTATTACTCCTGCGATAGCAATTGGCCCTCTTCTATCTGCAATAATGAGGTTATTTTCCGTAAGCTTTCTTTCTACTTCATCAAGCGTTTTTACTTTTTCTCCTTCTTTTGCAAGCCTTATAATGACTTCGTTTTGAATGGTATCTGCATCAAATGTATGCAAAGGCTGTCCATAGAATCTTAGCACAAAATTTGTAATATCCACTACATTATTCACAGGGCGTATACGAAGCATAAAAAGCTTTTGCCTGAGAGAAAGCGAAGATTTATTAACAGTAACATTTTTAATAAGCCTGCCCGAATAGAAAGGACAGAGTGTTTTATCCTCTATGTGTATTGGAATATTTGTTTTTCCAGTTATATTTATTGAACTGTGATCCTCAAATTGGGAGAAATCCGCTCGCCTTCCTTTCTCCCTTGATTTTATAATTTCTACCCACCTTGCAACACCACGTAAACAAAATGCATCAGCCCTGTCAGGTAAAAGGGATAGTTCAAGATAATCATCATCTATTGGCAGAATATCTTCAACTTTTTCTCCAATAGGCGCATCAAGAGGAAAAGTAAATATACCTTCTTTTTCTTCACTGTTGAGAATTTCAGGATCTAAGCCTATTTCAGCGTAAGAACAAAGCATTCCTTTTGATACTATTTCTCTAAAGTTTCTATTTAAAATTTCTGTACCATTTGCAATTCTACTGTGAACCAGAGCAACGGGGACAATATCGTTAATTCTTAAGTTCGTTGCAGCAGTGATGATTTGGATTTTTTCAGTTTTTATGTCAATCAATGTTTTTTTGAGTTTTGTATTCGGAACGTCCTGAATCTCTAAAACTTTCCCGGTAATGATGTTTTCAAACTTATGCCTTACCCTTGTTACACCTTCTACTTCAAGGCCTAACATTGAAAGTTTATCACCAAGCTCTTCCGCAGTATAGTCAAACGAAATAATTGTCTTTAACAATCTTATCGAAACAAGCATTTTCTCCTCCTATCCTTTGAACTGCCCTAAGAATCTTAAATCATTTTGATAGAACATTCTTATATCAGGTATCCTGTACTTTATCATTGCAATACGTTCTATACCCCACCCAAATGCAAAGCCCTGGTATATTTCAGGATCAATACCTACACCTCTCAGTACATTGGGGTGTACCATTCCTGATCCCCCCATTTCAAGCCATCCAGTGTATTTACATACGGGACATCCTTTACCCCCACAGATCATACAGGTTATAGATGTCTCTGCTCCTGGCTCAACAAATGGGAAATAAGAAGGCGTGAATCGGACTTTTGTGTCTTTTCCAAACATTCTTCTTGTGAATTCTGCAAGTGTGCCTTTAAGGTTTGCAAATGTTACTTTTTTATCAACAACGAGCCCTTCTACCTGATGAAAAATGGGGAAATGTGAACTGTCCGCAGCATCTCTTCTATAACACCGTCCAGCTGCAATGATACGTATCGGAGGTTTGTATTTTTCCATCGTGCGTATTTGAATGGGAGATGTTTGCGTGCGAAGAAGGGTTTTCTTTGCAAGGTAAAATGTATCCTGCATATCTCTTGCAGGATGAAACTCCGGGATATTTAATGCCTCAAAGTTGTAATAATCCTTTTCAATCTCAGGTCCAATCATCACATCAAAACCCATTGAAAGAAATATCTTTTCTACTTCAAGCACCGTTTGGGAGAGAATATGCAAATTACCTACCTGCAGCTTTACCCCAGGCAATGTCACATCAATACTTTCCTCTTTAAGTTTTTTAATTTTTTCTTTTCTTTCAAGCATTGTAAGTTGTTCTGATATATTCTTTTCTATAAATTGCTTTAGCTCGTTGATCTCTGCACCAAAGCTTCGTCTTTGCCCTTTTGGCAGAGTTTTCAATAGTTTAAAAAGCTCGGTTACTTTGCCCTTTCTTCCAATGAAATACGTTTCAAGCTCTTTTATTTCTTTTAAAGACTTGCCTTTTGTTTTTTCTTTAAACTCCATTTTTATCCGCTTAATTTTATCTTCCATAATAAACCTCCGTTTAGTTATAAATTGTACACAGAAGCTGAGTAAAGTCAATTGCTTTTAATGGAAAT
>CAYONU010000045.1:0-9480 GCA_964405445.1 uncultured Caldisericales bacterium
AATTATTCAAAATTTTTAATATATATAAAAGCATATGAGGGCCAGACCTTGAAATAATAAGACTTTTCTGCTATAGTAAAATTATGGCTGGGCTATTAAGAATAGAAGTTGCAGAAACACTTTATCCAGAGTAAGAGAAAATGACGAGAAGATCAAGAGGTAAAGCAACGTATGGATAGGGGCAAAAGAACAAAGCAATACTTTAAATTTGTTAATGATAGAATAAACAAGATAGGGATTATTGGTGCAGGAAAGGTCGGTACCGCACTCGCAATTGCATTGCATAAAAATGGTTTCAATGTGCTTATTGCAAGTAGAAGTAAAAAAAGTGCAGAAAAAGCAGCTAAAATTGCTTGCATCGAGGCTACATCTATTAAAGAGGTTGTTAAAAGAAGTGATTTTATATTTCTTTCTGTTCCCGATGGAGAAATTGTAAATGTTGCAAAAAAAATTGCACCCATTGTAAAGAAAGAACAAATTGTTGCACACCTTAGTGGTGCGTTGCCTTCAACTATAATAAATTTTCTTAAGGCCAAAGTTATTTCTATTCATCCTTTGAAGTCTTTTGCCGATCCTCTGGAAAGTTCTAATACAATGCAGGATACAGTCTTTACTTCTGAAGGTGATAAAGAAGCCTTAAAAAAAGCAAAGGAAATCGTTGCAATAATTGGTGGTAAATTTATTACCATCAAAACAGAGAATAAGCCTTTATACCATATTGCTGCAGTACTTGTATCGAATTACACTGTTGCGCTTTTTTACATAGCAAAAGAAATTTTTTCCTCAATTGGGTTTAGTAATGAAGACTCAACGTTTGCTCTATTAAAATTGCTAAAAGGCACCACAAAAAATATAGAAACGTTTGGCATACCTAGTGCTTTAACAGGCCCCATTGAAAGAGGAGACATTAGTACAATCAAACTGCATCTCAAAGCAATAGAGGATAACCCTCGGCTTACCTTGATTTACAAAATAATGGGTTCTGCTACAATAGATATAGCAGAAGAAAAAGGACTGGACAAGAAAAAAGCAAATGAAATGAGGAGATTGCTGAATGGATAAGATTACTGTGCCTTTTATTAAAAAGGCCAAAGGAAAAAAAATTATCACAGCGCTTACAGCGTATGACTATCTTACTGCAAGAATTATAGATCAGGCAGGCATTGATATTATCCTTGTGGGTGATTCGGTAGGTACTACCATTCAGGGACTGAGTTCCACGATTCCCGTCAAAATGGAAGAGATGTTATATCACACAGAGATTGTCCGCAGAGGAGTAAAACAGGCATTGCTTGTTGGCGATATGCCTTTCCTATCTTATCAAACATCTGTTGAAAAGGCTATAGAAAATGCAGGGTTGTTTCTTAAAAAAGGTGCAGAGGCGGTAAAATTGGAAGGTGGTACGGCTGTTGCAACCATTGTAAAAAAGATTGTTTCAATGGGTATTCCTGTAATGGGACATATAGGACTTACTCCTCAATCACTCAACATAATGGGTGGGTACAAAATTCAGGGGAAAACAAAGAAAAAAGCAGAAAGCTTGATTAATGATGCAAAATCGCTGGAAGATGCAGGTGTGTTCAGTATCGTTCTTGAGGGAATGCCTGAGGAAGTAGCAAGAGAAATTACAGAAAAAGTATCTGTGCCTACAATAGGTATTGGTGCAGGTAGATACTGCGATGGTCAGGTTTTGGTTATTACGGATATATTAGGGATGGATCCCAATTTTACTCCACGCTTTGTAAAAAAATATAAGAATCTATACAAGGAAATCAAAGAAGCTGCAGAAACTTTTAAAAACGATGTGGAAGAAAGAAAATTTCCTGCCGAGGAAAACGTTTTTCATATGAAGAAGAGGTAAAGGGATGAAGGTATTTCGAACGATTTCAGAGATGCAAAGTTATTCAAGATCTCTGCACAAAAACGGAGAAACAATTGGCCTTGTTCCCACGATGGGCTATTTACATAAAGGGCATCTCTCCCTTGTGCAAAAAGCAAAAGAGCAAATAGATGCTGTAATTGTAAGTATATTTGTGAATCCTACACAGTTTGAACCAGGTAGCGATTTAGACAAATACCCACGTGATGAAAAGAGTGACATAAACAAACTTAATAAAGAAGGAGTGAGAGCTGTCTTTATACCTACAGTAAAAGAGATGTATCCTGAAGGATACCAAACTTACGTAGAGGTTATGGAATTAACTAAAAACCTCTGTGGGCGGTTCAGACCGGGACATTTTAGAGGTGTAACAACAATTGTTCTGAAACTGTTTAATATTGTGCAACCTGATAAAGCATACTTTGGCAAAAAGGATTACCAGCAGTTCAGAGTCATTGAGAGAATGTGTAGTGATTTAAATCTTAACGTACAGATTGTACCTTGCCCTATTATAAGAGAAAAAGATGGACTTGCTATGAGCTCGAGAAATATTTATCTTTCAAAAGAAGAAAGAAAAGATGCAGCTGTTATTCATAAGGCAATCGAAAAAGGAAAGAGAATGATTCTGGAAAAGGAAAGAGACGCAAGGAAAATAATAGAAATAATGGATAAAACGATAAAAGAAAAGAAGACATTAAAAAAGATAGATTATATTTCAATTGTAGATTTACACACATTGGAGGATGTTCTCTTTATAAATACTGACGTGCTTATTGCGGTTGCTGCATACTTTGGCAGTGCCCGCCTTATCGATAATACGGAGGTGATATTAAATGCAACTAACAATGCTTAAATCAAAAATCCACAGGGCAAGAGTGACTAGCAAAAACATTAATTATGAAGGTAGCATCACGATCGATGAAGAACTTGCAGTCCTTGCAAACATTAAGGAGTTTGAAAGAGTTGACATCTATAACGTGACAAATGGAGAACGTTTTTCTACATACGTTCTATTTGGGAAAAAGAAAAGTGGAATAATCGAGTTAAACGGTGCAGCGGCAAGAAAAGGAGAGGTTGGTGATATTCTTATTATTGCTGCTTTTGCGTTGATGAGTGAAGATGAAGCTTCGAAGTTTAAGCCCTTCATCTTACTCTTAGACGAAAATAATCATATAAAGAAATAATTTGAAGACTTTAGTGTACAAAGCACGTCAAAAAATATTTAATCCAACCTACTACAATCAATGGATGAAATAATAACACATAGTCCTGACGAAACAAAAAAAATCGGGAGGAACTTCTCCTTGCTGCTTATTAAAAATAGCATTAAAAAAAGCATAATTTTTCTTGAAGGAGGGCTCGGTGCAGGTAAAACTGTTTTTGTAAAAGGCTTTGCAGATGGATTGGGGATAAAAGAAAGTATCATTAGTCCTACTTTTGTCTTTGTAATAGAATATACAGGTATATTGCCCCTGTATCATTTTGATTTGTATAGAATAAAAAATGTAAATGAACTTGATGAATTAGGGTTTTCTGAATATTTAGACAAGAGAGGTTTTGTATTGATTGAATGGGCAGAAAAAGTCGAGAATTACGCAAAACCGTCCATAAGGATAAACATTGAGAAGGTATCTGAATGGGAAAGAAAAATTAATATAGAAATTCTTGAGGGAGAATTAAAGATAGATGAACGTAATCTGTATCAATAATGCATTTCCACCCACCGTAATAGTTTTTTCCTCCGAGGAAAAATTACTCTTTTCTATAGCAGAGAATCCGCCTCTAAAGCAACCAAACAATATTCTCTACATTACAAAGCAGATGATGGACCTTTTTTCTTTTTCACCGAAAGATATCGGTTTTGTATCTGTTGTGAACGGCCCTGGCAGTTTTACAGGCACACGCATTGGTGTGGTAGAAGGAAAAATGATAGCATTTTCCCTAAACATTCCTATAGTAAGCCTGAACTCACTTGAGCTAATCGCCACAGGCTTTAAGGAAGAAGTAATCCCCGTACTCAGTGCCGGAAGGAAAGAATATTTCATTGCGCGCTTCATAAACGGCAGACGTATGGAGCAAGATCATTGTATAAAGGAAGAAGAACTGTCGCTTATGAAAGGTATATTTATTTCTCCAACAAATTCTGTAGATAAAGTTACAAAAAACGGAAAATTGGTCGTGCATATTCCATCTCCTTCAGTGATTGTTAAGAGATCATTTGAAAAATTTGCGAAAGGCGAAACAGTAAAAGATCCTCTTTCACTTGTACCTATGTATCTTCGCTCTGTGGATATGATATTCAAAAAAATGATATGATAGACCTGCATATTTCACCTACAAATTCTAAAGATATGAGAGAAGTATACAAGATAGAGCGACTCTCCTATCGCACTCCATGGCCGAGAGCAATGTTTATGATGGATTATCTCTTTAACGATAATTCAAGATATTATTCTGCAAAATGGATGGGGAAAGTTGTTGGCTTCCTCGCAATTTGGAACGAAAGAGAAAAGCTACACATCGTAAATATTGCTGTTCATCCTGATTATAGAAGAAGAGGAATAGGAGAGAAACTTATGAAATTTGCTATACAGCTTGCAAAAAAAGAAGGAAAAAATGAGATATATCTCGAAGTGAGAGCATCAAACACTGCTGCACAGATGCTTTACAAACAAGTAGGTTTCGAAATTTTCCAAAGGAAACCTCAGTATTATGATGATGGAGAAGAGGGTCTTATAATGAAGCAGGTGATAAAATAAAAATTTTAGGCATTGAAACATCTTGTGACGACACAGCCAGTGCTGTAGTAAATGGTAAAGGGGAAGTGTTAAGCAATGTGCTTTCTTCACAAGATCAATTTCATAAAGATTTTGGAGGAATCGTACCAGAAATTGCATCGAGAAAGCATGCAGAGCTCATAGGATACGTTATCAAAGAAGCGTTAGAACTCTCCCATAGTAAAATGAAAAATATAGATGCTGTTTCTGTAACGTATGGTCCGGGGCTCGTTGGCTCTCTGTTAGTAGGTGTTGAAGCAGCAAAAGCTATCTCATTTAGCCTGGGGATTCCTCTCATTGGAATAAACCACCTTGAAGGACATATATATGCGCTCTTCCTTGAAGGGAGTCCTCTGTATCACATAAAAAATCCGTTTCCTTTACTTATTCTTATCGTATCCGGCGGACATACCGAACTTATTCTGATGAAAGAGCACCTTACGTATGAATTATTAGGCAAAACAAGGGATGATGCAGCAGGAGAAGCACTGGATAAGTTCGCAAGGGCACTGGGTTACAACTATCCCGGAGGACCTGTTATTGAGCAGCTCGGCGAAGACGGAGACCCGAATTTTTATCATTTCCCGAGGCCAAGCTTTTTAGGTACACCGTATGAATTCAGCTTTAGCGGTTTGAAAACTGCAGGAGTTTACTATATAGAAAAACACAGGGATCAATTGAAAAATCATCTGAATGATGTTGCAGCGAGTTTTGAAGAGGCAGTCACCGATGCACTTGTTCAGAGAACAATCCGTGCCGCAAGAGATTTCTCTGTAAAAGGTATCGGTGTAGTAGGTGGTGTTTCTGCAAATAAGCGATTAAAGAAAAAATTCTCTGAAAAATCAAAAATAGAGGTTTATTTTCCGAGTGGTAGTTTTTCCACGGATAATGCAGCAATGATTGCAATGGCAGGACTTATGCATTACAAAAAAGGGCAGAGGGATAATCTGCTTCTGGACGCTGTGTCACGCCTTAAGTTATGAGAATAACAAGTAGAATTTATGCAATAAATTTATTTATCAATCGGGCATATCTCATAGCAGATAATAAGCTCATTTTAATCGATACAGGTTTTCCGGGAAATGCTCATAGGATTGTAAGATTCATAAGGAGCATTGGCAGAAGTGAAAAAGACCTCAAGCTCATCATTCTAACCCATTATCATATAGATCACAAAGGAAGTGCAAGAAAACTTAGAAGTCTTACAGGTGCAAAGATTGCAGCACATATGCTTGACGCACCTTACATACAAGGAAAAATTGGTGCATTCAAAAAAGTAAAAAATCCTTTTGGGCAATTTTTTCTGTTTATTGCAGAAATTCTCTTTTGGTATGAAAGAGTTAAAGTAGATCTACTACTCAACAACGGAGATGAAATTAATCACTTGAAGGTTATTCATACGCCAGGGCATACAATGGGCAGTATCTCGCTGTATGACAGTGAGGAAAAGGTAATTTTCCCCGGTGACACAATGCCACCACAGCTCGGAAAAATGAGTTGGAATAAAAATCCTTATTCCGTGAGTCCTGAAATGGAGAAGAAATCTTTGGAAAAGCTAATGACACTTGATTTCGAAAAATTCCTTCCTTCCGATGGAAAAATGATACTAAAAGACGCCAAAAGAGTGCTCAGCCAATGGATTTAGGATAAATTCGCTAAAATCTACGTTTGAATAATTCCATGAGAAGTCTCCGTGCATTATTTATATCACTATTAAAATTAAATTTAAGCTTAGAATTGGATGTAACAATGAGAAGCGTATTAGGGTTCTTATTCTCAGATCCATCCTCATCAAAAGAGCTCCTCCCTTCTTTTAAACGAATGTCTTTCACGTTGGATGGTTCAACAGTGAACGTTCCGGCTGTTTCTCCGAGAATCTCTTCCAGAGGCATATCAAGATATCGCTTATAAAATGTAAAACTGGTCCCGGCAGAGGAAAGAAATTGCTTAAATCTACCGTGCCCTTTTTCCTTTGCCTCTTTTGCACGTTTGTTTGCTTCCTTCTTGTAGATTTCTTTGGTAAACTTTGCAGCAATAATACGTTTATCAGTTACCACAAGATTAAAATTTTCCACCTTAAAGAGACTCCTCCGCAGGGATACTTTTGGAATTACACCCAGTATCTTTTCTTCTTCCATTATCTCCTCCTATCAATTGTGTTTATTTAATTATAGCATAATGTGCAGAAAACAGAAATGCTTTGATCTCGAATTCCAGCGCTTTTGTTTGATTACATTCCTAAAAAGTTTCAAACTCTACACAGATTGATAGTTCTCTCCGCAAACTTGTATAACAATCGTTTTGAATTATAATATAAAAGAAAAAATGGAGGTAAAAATGAAGCATATAAAAGTAATCGCTAAAAAACCTTTTTGGAATATTAGCAAGAACACTGATTGTAGGGAGTGCCAAACACCCTGTAAATCTGCCTGCAAAACAAGCGTAACGATTGGCAATCAGGTTTGTGAAATCAAAAAACCAATAAAGAGATGGATCTGGTAATTTAATGCAGCAGAATTTTGACAAGGAACGCATTCATAGCTTTCTATTTAATGGCGAGCATTTTGTTGTTGATGTAAATACTGGCTCTCTGTTTGCCGTGGATGAGCCAACCTACACTTTCATCAACAAGCTTATTAAAAAGCAGTCGTTGGATTTAGCAGAAGAAGAGGTTCTTCAAAGATACGGCAGTGTTGCAAAGGAAATAGAGAAAGAAATCAAAGGGTTCATTAATGAAGGAATGCTATTTTCTCCCCCACCCGAATACTTTGAATCAACACTTACCCTTAAATCTCTATGTTTAAACATCGCTCACAGCTGTAATTTTGCCTGTAAATACTGCTTTGCAAAACAAGGCAATTACGGGGAAAAGGATAGTTTGATGAGTTGGAATGTTGCAAAAAGAAGTATTGACTTTTTGTATAGAAGTGCTGTAAACAGATACCATCTTGAAGTAGATTTCTTTGGCGGAGAGCCTTTACTCAATTTCGATGTAGTAAAAAAAACCATCCAATACGCAAGAGATACATATCCAGATAAAAAATGGCGCTTTACTATTACAACTAATGGCTCGCTTATTACAAAAGAAGTAGAAGATTACTTATATGACAATGATGTAAGCATCGTTCTAAGTTTAGACGGAGAAAAAGAAACAAATGATAAATTCAGAGTGTTCCCTGATGGAAGTGGTACATTTGATGTCATTTATCCAAAAATAAAACTCGTTACAGAGCACAGAAAAAGCTCTGGAGGGTATTACGTGCGTGGCACATACACAAAGGAGACATCCCATATCTCAAGAACTGTAATGAATCTGCACAATTTAGGGTTTGATTTTATTTCCCTTGAGCCCGTTGTAACAACGGATAAAGAAATAGGCTTTTCTCAAGATGATCTCCCTCAATTAAGGAAAGAATACGAGAAACTTGCAAAAGAGTATGTTATATCTCAAAAAGAAAAAGAATGGCATTTCTTTCATTTCAATATAGATCTAAAAGCAGGTCCTTGTATCCAGAAGAGAATTCATGGATGCGGTGCAGGAGTGGAGTATCTTGCTGTTGCTCCAAACGGAGATATATATCCCTGTCACCAGTTCGACGGTATAAAAGAAATGAAATTGGGGAATATATACAAGGGAATCACAAACAGAGTTCTTCAGGAAAAATTCAGAAAGGCAAACTTTCTATTTAATAAAGATGAATGTAGTCATTGCTGGGCACGTTTCTACTGCTCCGGAGGGTGCCTTGCTAACAACTATACGATTAATAAAGATATATTTAAACCATATGAAATAGGTTGTGAGTTACAAAAGATGCGCATTGAAGCAGCTTTATACGTCCAAGCAAAACTTAAAGAGCTACATATCCCGTATCATTCTACTACAACAGAGAGCAAAATAAATAGTTAATTTGATTTTTTAGAGAAATCCGGAGCTTTTAAATTCTCAAGAAACAAAGTATCGTTGCCTTTTGCTATAACTTCAATAATATAAGAAGAAGTTTTATGCTTTTTATCTTTTTCCCTTACAATGATTATCCCTATTCCAAGAAATATTATTGAAGTTATAACGGGTAATACATTTTTCAGATTGGAAATACTAATGCCAAAGCTTTTCTCCAAAACAATACCCACAGTTACCCCTGCTATAAAAAACAAAAATGGTATTATATATATAGTGAACATTCCTCTAAGGATATCTGACTCATTCATCTCAAATGCTACAAGATCGTTCTTTTCTGCGTCAACATCGTTCTTTACAATAATCGTTGCTTGTCCATTTTGTAGAAGAGAAGATGAATTACAGACGTCTACTAAGGGACAACTTTTGCATTCCTCTTCTGTCGCTACTCTAATCTCCGCAAATTTACCTTTCACATTTTTAACTATTCCTATCTGTTTCATACATAATCTCCATTTTTATGGAATTTATACTTTTTACTTTATCCACAACTGTGCTACATATTTTAAAGCCTTCCTGCCTATGAGCAGACGATACGCCTACAAAAAGGGCAACTTCCTTTAACACAATGTTTCCTATTCTATGCACAATAATTATATCCTTTATTTTATCTGTAGCTAATGCTTCTTCTTCAATCTTTTTCAATGTTTTTGTTGCTTCTTCTTTATCTGCAATGAAATTTATGGAAGTAACACTTCCATCTTCTTTACTTCTTCTCGGCTCACCTAAAAAAGTAACAATACTGCCAACTGACTTACTTTTTAACAATTCTATATAGTGCAGTACATCAATCCTTTCTTTTTGTATTTTTACCATCTATCTTGCCTCCGATGCAAGAATTAACAGATTATCATTAACAAAGATAC